>JAIRKX010000092.1 GCA_031259805.1 Prevotellaceae bacterium
CAGATGGCGCACTCGTTATTTCAAATACTGCTGCCCGTGATTCAGGCAATTATGCAGTCAATGAGGGCGGTGAAACGGATTTTTATTTCACGGCTTCCGACAAAGGGAATCGTTATACGGGCTGGATGTCGCCGGATAAGCAGGTGTCGTTTGATGCGCCGGTTACTAAATTGCCTTTCCCCTTCGCGTTCGGCGATAGCGTGAGCGAGTCGTATACGGCGCATGGCCGCTATCACAATGATTCGTTAACCGGTTTTATTACCGGAAACTATACGGTTGTCGCCGATGCTTACGGTACTGTTGTATTGCCCGATGGCCGCGAACTGTGCAATGCGTTGCGGATAAAAACAATCGACAGTTATACGGAACATTACTGTAAGACTACAGAAGTAACTATTGAAAAATATTTATGGTACACGCCCTATTACCGGTTTCCGGTATTTACCGTCGTGCAGGCTGTTTATGGGTATACGCATGAACCGGCGCGCGATACGCTACAAGCGGCTTATTATACGTTGAATGCCATGCCTGCGCCGGCAGTGAAAGCCATGAACGACCTGACTGTTTGCGTCGGGATGACAACCGAATTACGCGCTGAAGGAGACGGTATTCTTACATGGTATGATAATACCGGTCAGATTCTACATGATTTACATGTGAAACCACAACAAACGACGACATATCGCGTAAGCGCCGATATCGGCACGTGCCAGCCGGCATTTGACGAGGTAACTGTCCGCGTCGCCGAGCCGCCGGCACTGATACCCATGCCCGATACGGTGATTTGTAAAGGAAGTCCTTTGACATTGTGGGCTGCGTCGGACTGCGATGTACGATGGTACCGGTTGGACTATGACATCTTAACACCGCTTGACGATCAGGTGGTATATCCCGAATCGGCAGCCCGCTATGTGGTAATATCCGAAAATGCACCCTGTCCGGCCGTGTCCGGCGAGGTATTGGTGTCTGTTATGCCGTTGCCGGCGACGCATTTTACGGTACAGGCAGTACGTAATTTGGCTTTGATAACCTTTTCGGCTCCGTTATCACCGGCGGTTTATTACAGTCTTGATTTTGGCGACGGAACGGTTCAACCTGTCGGAAATACAACTGTGGTGCATAAATATACCGAATCGGGCGACTATGTGGTAACGCTTACCGCCACACCGGCCAATACCTTCGAATGCCCGGTTACTGTCGCTCAATCATTGACTATCGCTCCTGCGGCAGAGTTTGTTGATATTGCCGTTTTCCCTAATCCGGCGACAACGCTCCTTCAATTAATGTCGGTCGTGGAAATCCGTCAATATCAAATAGCGCATGCTTCAACCGGAGTAGTATGCGATTCGCGCCACGTTAGCCCGAACGAAATGCCGGTACAGATAGCCCTCAACGGATTGTTGCAGGGATGGTATGTCATTCATCTGGAAACGCCTGCGGGATGGGTTACCCAAACATTTGTTAAAGAATAATTTTAAAATCAGGAAGAGTATGCAATTACGCCATTTTTATAAATTGTTTCCGACGGTGTTGCTTTGTGTGGGGAGCGCTATGTTGCTTCATGCGCAGCAAATGCAGTGGCAATGGGCTGTGCAAAGTCATGGATTGAAAAGCGAATCGGCAGGCGGCATAGCCTGTGATAAAGCAGGAAATGTGTACGTAACGGGCAGTTTTGCCGACACGGCATCGTTCGGCGAGACGCTTTTGACGCCACAAGGGCAAAATGATATTTTCTTAGCGAAATATAATGCTGGGGGGAAATTGTTGTGGATAAAGACCGCCGGCGGCGCCGGCAAAGATTACGCCGGTGCGCTGACCGTTACGCCCGCCGGAACGCTTTATATCGCCGGTATAGCAGGGCATCAGGCTGTTTTTGAAAATAGAACGGTGGGCGAGAAAAAGCAGCAGTTGTTTATTGCGGCTTATACCGACGAAGGGGCTTTGTTGTGGGTCAATACATGGCCTGCGCTCCCCGGCGACTATATCACAAGCATCGCGGCCGATTCGTCGGAGAATGGATATTTCAGCGGGTATTTTGGCAAACAACTTATTTTTGATGCACAACACACGATTACATCGAACGGAAAAACCGATGCCTTCGTCCTGTGCGTTGATTCGACAGGCGTCGTACAATGGGTCAATCAATGGGGCGGCGACGGCCACGATAAGATTACGGCAATGCAATATGTCGACGATCGTTTATGGCTAACCGGCACATGCCAATCGAGCATGACTGTGGGAAACGACGAAATAATACCGTCCGGTCGGCAGAGCGTTTTTACAATTCGTTGCACGGCCGACGGAAAGGTGGTGTATGCAAAGAAAGTAGCGGATGGGACACAAATACTTCCGGCGTCGATTCGACAGTTGTCGGATACCTGTATTGTCCTGGCCGGCAGTTTTGCCGATTCGATACGCTTTGCACAAGACGTACGGTATTCTTATGGAAATCATGATATATTTGTCGTTATGACCGATACGTCGGGGAATATGCGATGGGTGCAACAGGCCGGTAGCTACGGCTACGATCGGTTGTTTGATGCGCTTCCGATGTCGTCGTCGATTCTTTTGAGCGGCATGTATTCCGGAACGTTGTTTGTGAATAATGACACCACCTCGTTTCATAGCCGGCATGGGGATTTGTTCAATCTGGCGCTGGATTACGAGGGTCGGCCGCAATGGATTAGTTCCACACGGGGGCGCACGGAGCAGTACCCGGTAGCCCTCACGCATGATACGAAAGGCGATGTATACGTGGCCGGTCTGTTCCGCGATACACTGAGGGTACACCGTTCGATATTGGTTGCTCCAACCGGCAGTTATAATATGTTCTTTGCCAAGTTACATAATTGCGACAAGCACCCGCTGGTCTTTTTGAACGATACTGTTTTTACCGAAGGGTCGCGTCTTTCGTTGCAACTGGAAGGCCATTATGAATCCTACCGTTGGGACTACGGGCAAGCCACCACGCCGACGTACGAAGTAACTTGCGGAAACGTGTATCATGTCCGTGTAACCGACAGTTTACACTGCGTGTATCGCGACTCCACGACGATCCGCACACGGCCGGCAAAGCCTGCGATACAGATCAGGGCGGAGGTGCAGGAAAAAGTGCGGGGTGCAGGGTTTTCATCTTTTTCATCCTTTTTAAACGCAGAGACGCAACTTTACGCGGGCCTTCAGCCTGTGCCACTTCGTGGCTTGCCATCGCGCCCTGCGCCCCAGCAGGCGCGCCTTACGCCTTACGCTTTATGGCCATCCTAAAAAGCGCATCAATCAAAAAATTACTCTTCGGAAAAAAATAGGATATAGAAAAACTCCCGGCCCTTCCAACCCGCCGGGGTTGCATGGGTGCATTTCAAATTGTCGCAATGACGTCCGTCGGCTTTAGCCGACGGCAATAATAACTCATCACTTTCAACCTCCAACACTTCGTTTTTATATGATCGGACCAAAACGAAGATTTTTGGTCGGATCATATAGAAGGTTCTCGGTCGGATCATATAGGAGGTTCTGATGTGATCATATAGGAGGTTCTGATGTGATCATATAGGAGGTTCTGATGCGACCAAAAATCCGGTTCTGATGCGATCAGCCATCGATGTCCAGGCAAACGCCTGTCGGCGTGTCGCGTACGCCGTTCTTTTTCTATTGATATTGTGCCCCGCAGGGGAACTCATAACTCATAACGCATAGGAAGGGTGAAGCAATCCGGAAATCCACCGGATTGCTTCGGGCTTCGCCCTCGCAAAGACGGCTACGATAAGCCGGGTTTGCGACAATTTGAAATACACCCGGGTTGCATAACGGGGTGCAACGTCGGGCCATTGATATTATTGCCCGCGCGGGCAATGAACAGATAACAATGAATAATGGGGTCGGTGCGGCGACTATGCAGGTACAACAAAAAAATGCGCAGATATTTCTGCACATTTTCTTGTTATTATAAATTCAAAAAAAATCTCTTTACTGGGTGGGCGTTTCCGGGGTTTCCTGCGGCGGCGGCACGGGCGTCGGAAGGTTCGAGAAATCGGGGACGCCGGGTTGTACACGTTCCAGTTCCTGTTGTACGGCCGAGCGCCGGGTAGTTGTACCGGACGAGACAAACATTGTAGCGGCCAACGATAGCACCAATACGGCAACGGCTAACGTCCATGTCGCTTTTTCCAAAAAATCGGCCGTTTGCCGAACCCCAAAAGCGGTGTTGCCGGCGGCAAAGTTGGCAGCCAGTCCGCCGCCTTTGGAATTTTGCACTAATACCACTAAAGTGAGCAAAATACTTGCAATAATCAATAATATGGCTATAACTGTATACATTATTCTATTGTTTCTTTAATTCTTTAATTTGGGCTGCAAAGTAAGCACTTTTTTCCGGAATTTGCAAAATTAATTTTTCATAGGTGTCGGCAGCCATGTCGTATAACTGCTGTTCGACGTATATTTGAGCCAGCGTTTCGGTAACATAATCTATTGGTGTACGGCGTTTTTCGGCGGCATCTTCCCACTCAATCGAATGTAGCGGCGACGTGTTCGGATTTATTTTCGGTTGTTCTTTAATAAACTGCGACAGCGGGTCGGCGTCTGTTAAATCGACTTCGGAAAAATCAACCGCATCAAAATATTCGCCGCCTATGACGGCAAATGGCTGTTTCGCAAGCGCCGCCGGCTTTTCGATAACGGCCGGTGAGGGGTGCATTTCCATTTGTTCCGGTTGATCCTCCGTGTCCGATGCGATCGGCGCATCGTCAAGCAAATCAATAATACCTTCATCCTCTGTGTCGACATCCGTTACGGGCTGTTGTAAGCGCCAGTAGAAATGGCGACGGTCGGCGATATATACGCCGGCTGTAGCGGCATAGCGTTTGGCGTCGGGGTCGCGCCGGCGAACCATTATTTCGTACAATAATTGATGCGATAGCGAAAACCATGGGTAACGGGCTGCCAGCGCCTGTAATTCTGTCAGGGTATCGCCATCGGGCGATGTGGGGGCCGCTAAAAGCGTATAAAAGGTGGTCGATTCCATTACCAGTTCGCTACTGAAGCATTAAAAATACTTTCGGTTAATTTGTCTACAATGCGCGGGATGAGGTCATCCTGTACCGCATCCAACGACAGCGCGGCGCTAAAATCTTCGTACTCGGAAAACGAGCGGTCAAAATTTTGCTTATCGTCCTGAGCATTCATGTAGCGTACTTTGACGGTTATCGTCAGGCGGTTTTGGGCGGCTTGTTCGTTCGCTTGTATGGCGATCGATTGCACGTCGTAATTCGTAATTTCGCCTTCGAAGGACAGGTCGCCGCCGAAATCCATAAACGTTAGCCGTGTGCGTTGACGGAATTTGCTGGTCAATGTTTCGGTAAACGTATTGCTCAGCGTAGGCATGACTACCGGCGCCATATTTTGGAAATAGGCAATCGTAATGGTTTTGGTATCGGGCGACAGGGAAGCGCCGGTAAACGAATACCCGCCGCGACAAGCCGCCAGCAATACGACGAACGCCAGTGTCGTCAATGCAATGTGTATAGTTCGATAAATCGGCATGAGCATGAAAGTGTTTATTGTTTATTCGATCTCTTCCAGTCCGTATTCTTTGATTCTCCGGTAGAGTGTCCGTTCGGAAATGCCCAATTCCTTCGCCGCCAGTTTCCGTTTTCCGTGGTAGCGTTCCAGCGCTTTACGGATGAGCTCCGCCGCTTTTTCGTGGATTACGAGCGTTTCGTCGGTCTCATCGTCGGTTAGCTCTTCGGTTTCTTCGGTTACGTTGGGCGGGAAGTGCGAGCTGTACGACGCTGGTTTATGGTCAATGGCCGACACTACCGTTACATCCGGCGTCGAAGAGATCGGCCCGTCGGCCATTCCGTGCACCACCCGTTTCAGTTCGTTCATGTCTTGACGTAAATCGAATAGAATCTTATACAGAATGTCGCGTTCCGAAGCAAAATTAGCATCCGGCGTCTTGGAACGGTATAGCATCGGCAGGTTTACGATGGCCTGTTCCGGAAGGTAGTGAGCCAGCGTATCGTCCGAAATTCGTCGGCTCTTTTCGAGTACCGATAATTGTTCCGCTACATTTTTCAATTGCCGCACATTGCCCGGCCAGTAATAATTTTCGAGGGTGCGCTGCGCTTCTTCGGAAAGCATCACCGCCGGCATCCGGAAGCGGTCGGCAAAATCGATGGCAAATTTCCGAAACAGCAGATAAATGTCGTCCCGCCGTTCCCGCAAGGGCGGAATATGAATTGGCACGGTGTTGAGCCGGTAGTATAAATCTTCACGGAATTGCCCCGTCTGAATAGATTGCAGCAGGTTGACATTTGTCGCCGCCACCACCCGCACATTGGTCTTTTGCGCTTTCGACGAGCCAACTTTCAGAAACTCGCCCGACTCGAGCACCCGCAACAACCGTACCTGCGTAGCCAGCGGCAATTCGGCGACTTCGTCCAGAAAGATCGTGCCGTTATTCGCCGCTTCGAAATATCCCTTGCGCATTTCCTGCGCGCCGGTAAATGATCCCTTTTCGTGCCCAAACAGTTCGGAGTCGATCGTTCCTTCAGGAATCGCACCGCAATTGACGGCTATATACGCCCCATGTTTACGGCTGCTGTACTGGTGGATAATTTGTGAAAAGACCTCTTTGCCCACGCCGCTTTCGCCGGTAATTAAAACGGATAAATCTGTGGGCGCTACTTGCCGAGCTACGTCGATAGCACGGTTCAATTCCAGTGAATTTCCGACAATGTTAAATCGTTGCTTAATTGTTTGTAAATCCATGATGCGCAAAGATACAAAAAAAATGCTGAATGGCGTGAGGTGTTCGCCGCCGCAGGCAGGGCTGACGCATCCAATACATATGTGATGATGTGATGATGAGGTGATTCATTGCTCCGTCATGGCGAGGAGCCCCCACGGGGAACAATGAATTAACAATTATTAGTTGAA
>JAIRKX010000173.1 GCA_031259805.1 Prevotellaceae bacterium
TATGCACACTGCAAATATAGGATGACGCGCTTCGGACTTCGTCCTCGCCATGACGATTGGCGCGCCAGCTAACAATTAACAATTAACAATTAACAATTAACCATTATTATTCCCCTACGTGGAACTTGCGCCGCAAGGCATCAAATTAATCACAAAAATCACAAGAATCAAAGTTCAGACAATTGGGCGGGGTGGTGGCGGTTTTTTCTATTGATATTGTTCCCCTACGGGGAATGTTAATTGTTAATTCATTGTTCCCCGTGGGGGCTCCTCGCTAAGACGGAGCAATGAATCACCTCATCATTACATCATCACATATGTGTTAGATGCGTCAGCCCTGACTATTACTCATTGTTGGTTGCTCATTGAAAAAATCTTTTCTCAATTCAAAAAAAAAGCCTACCTTTGCACTCCTTTTGAAAAAAAATTAATAATAAACAAAAACAGAGTCATGTTAAAACAGTACGAAACCGTTTTCATTACAACTCCCGTTTTATCTGACAGCCAGGTAAAGGAAGCGGTAAAAAAGTATCGTGACTTCATCACCGACAATAACGGGATGATCGTCTACGAGGAAGACTGGGGTATGAGGAAGCTGGCATACCCAATTCAGAAAAAAACAACAGGGTTTTATTACCTGATTGAATTCCGTGCGGAACCTACTTTGATTGCAAAATTGGAAGTACAATATCGCCGCGACGAGCGTATTATACGCTATTTGACCTTCAGCATGGATAAACATGCTGTCGAGTATGCCGAGAAACGCCGGAACTCCGCCAAAAAAGCCGGGGAACAGGCCGAAAAACCAATAACTAAAAGTGAGGAATAACGATGAGTGCAGCACAAATACCCAACGAAGTTCGCTTTCTAAATCCGCCGTCGGTCGATTTGAAAAGGAAAAAATATTGTCGCTTTAAAAAGGCCGGCATCAAGTACGTCGATTATAAAGACGCCGAATTTTTGAAGAAATTTCTCAATGAACAGGGTAAAATCTTACCTCGCCGCCTGACGGGGAATTCATTGAAATTTCAGCACAAAGTGTCGCAGGCCATCAAACGCGCCCGCCATCTGGCTTTGTTGCCATACGTAACCGATTTGTTGAAATAATCAGAGGAGGAAATGCAATGGAAATTATCTTAAAACAGGATGTCGCCCATTTGGGCCAGAAAGATGATATAGTAACCGTACGCAACGGTTACGCCGTCAATTTCCTTATCCCGAAAGGATATGCGACGCTGGCTACCGAATCGGCGAAAAAGATTCACGCGGAAAATATCCGACAACGGGCGCATAAGGAAGCTAAAATTAAGCGGTCGGCGCAAGAACAGGCCGCTCTAATAGATGGTATCACTATACAAATCGGCACGAAAGTGAGCAGTACCGGAAGAATTTTCGGTTCGGTCAATAACATTCAACTTGCCGATGCGTTAGCCGCCAAAGGATTTGATGTCGACCGCCGGAATATTACTATTGTCGGCGAAGAACATGTCAAGGAAATAGGTGTCTACGAAGCCGAAATCAAATTGCATCGTGATATTAAAGCGCGTTTCAAATTTGAAATTACTGCGGAGTAAGTCTTGCAAGCACGCTTGTAGAGGACGTAAAAGAAGGAAAGTCGCGGCAACGGGTTTGCCGCGACTTTTTTGTTTGCCTGCGGCCTTCGGCAGGTGCAGGGCGTAAGGCGTACCGTTGCAACTTTATTTTTGGACTTAGCGTCTGGGAAAGGCCTCCGGTTATTTTTTCTTTGGAGTTGCCGCTTTTTTAACGACTGCTCTTTTAGCGGGAGTTGTCGTTTTTTTAGCTGCCGTTTTTTTGACGACTGCTTTTTTGGCAGGCGCGGCTTTTGTTTTTGCAGGTTTCTGTTCTTCAACGGCGTCTTCTATCGTACTTTTTTCAACGTGGTTATCCACACGAATAGCGAAATCGCTTAATATATTCATGTAATTGATGAATGCTTCGTAGGGCGTAGCATAGGGGTTGAAGTATTTGTGTACCGCGCCGTCGGAGAAGAATTTCGTGCACATGTAGTAGAAATGGTCACTTGCTTGCAGGCAGCGGAATTCATGCAGCAGGTCGGTGTCGTGGATTTTTTCCGATAGTTTGTAAAGTTGCGTAAATGCTTCGTTTTGCAGTTCGTTGCCAAGCCATGCGCTGGTATCGCGTTCTTCGTCGGCCCACGAGATGGGGTAGGGAACGTGTAGGGGCGCTACCGGCAAGTGCTTTTGCGCGGTTTCGGTCGAGGTGAGGAATGCAAAGTCGGAGCGGGCGAAAAGTTGTTCCGGCAGGTGACGGAAGAAAGCGAAAATGCCTGTCTCGGCGGGCTGGTGCTCGCCGAATGTTTCATAGTCCATAAACAGATTGATGATGTCGCCTTTGGATGTAGCGTCGATCAGCCAGTCTGCGTATTTTTCGGCGGTGAGCGGCCACTGGTCCCATGCGCGGTTGGAGAAGCGGAAGGCGATGTCGTCGCTGAGGCGGTAGTTTTTCAGCAGTAGCTTCAGTTTAGGACGGTAGGGATTGGTGTAGATAAAGTTGGGGCTTTTCCATCCCAGTACGTGACGTGCGCCTTCGATGAGCATGGTGGTGTAGCCCATGTCGGCGACCTGCCGGCCGATGTCGTCCGAATAAATCAGTTCGGTGTTACGGAACGCGACCGGTGTTTGCCCGAAATAGTTTTCAATGGTCTTTTTGTGTTCCTGCACCTGCGCTTTAAATTCGGTAGGGTTTTGCAGCGATGCCAGCGAGTGTGAGTATGTTTCCGAAAGTAGTTCTATGCTTCCGGTTTGGGCAAGTTCACGGAAACTGTCCAGCACTTCGGGGGCGTATTTTTCAAATTGTTCTATTGCCATGCCCGATATTGAGAAGCTGATTTTAAATGCTTGTCCGTGCTCGCTGATCAGTTCCATGAGCACGCGGTTCATAGGGAGGTAGCACCGGGTAGCTACTTTGCGCATGATTGTGCGGTTGGCAAACTCGTCGTAATAGTCGTGCTTCAGTCCGATATCGAAGAAGCGGTATTGGCGTAGCCGCAACGGTTGGTGTACCTGAAAGTAGAGGCATATTGTTTTATTCATAACCCGTAGATTTTAGTGTCTTTTTTATAATATGTTTTTGTATATGTTTACGACTTGCCGGGCGGCGTTGTCCCATTTCAACGCATTGACTTCTTCAAGTCCGCAGCGGGTGGCCATTTGCGAGAGCGCGGGGTAGGCCAGCAGTCCGTACATGGCGTCGGCCAGTGCGTTGACGTCCCAGAAATCAATTTTGATAGCATATTTCAGCACTTCGGCTACTCCGGATTGTTTGGAGATAATCGTCGGTACATTCGAGCGCATTGCTTCGAGCGGTGAGATGCCGAATGGTTCGGACACCGACGGCATTACATAGACGTCGCTGTGTGAGAACATGCGCGGTACGTCGGCGCCATGCAAAAAGCCGGTGAAGTGGAAATGGGTGGCAATGCCCAGTTTCGCTACGCGGCGGATGGAGCGGTTTAGCATGTCGCCGCTGCCGGCCATTACAAATCGTACGTTCGGGTAGCTTTTCAGCACTTTCCCTGCGGCTTCGATAAAGTATTCGGGGCCTTTCTGGAAGGTGATGCGTCCGAGGAAGGTGACTACTTTTTCTTTGACGCCGCGTGTTTCGTGATTTTCTGCAAAGTGGTCGAAGTCGACGGCGTTGTGGACGGTTACTACTTTGGTCGGGTCGATGCCGTATTTTGTAATCACCGTATTTCGTGTCAGATTGCTGACGGTAATGACGCAGTCGGCGGCTTGCATGCCCATTTGTTCGATGTCGTAGACGGTTTGGTTGATATTTTCGCCGCTGCGGTCGAATTCTGTGGCGTGGACGTGTACGACGAGCGGTTTGCCCGATACTCGTTTGGCGGCTACGCCGGCGGCATAGGTCAACCAGTCGTGCGCATGAATGACGTCAAATGATTGCTGCATGGCTATCGAGGCGGCTACGATGGCATATCGTGCGACTTCTTCCATCAGGTTGCTGCCGTATTTGCCCGAGAATTGGTATTTGTTCTGAAAGCTAATTGTAGAGTGGCTTTCGCCGGCTTTGTAGCTTTCGTTCACGATTTTTTCAAATTCTTCGGGGCCGACGTAGGGGATCAGGTTGGAGCCGATTTCGAGGAAATTGATTCGTTTCCAAAACTCCGAGATGGCGGTAATGTTTGTAAACATTTCGACGTCGCTGGCGTTTAGAATTCGCGCGGAGCGCTGGTCTTCGTCGCCTGTTGCGCGCGGCATTACAAATAGTACATCGACCTGATGTTTGGCCAGTCCTTTTGTCAGTCCGTAGCAGGCAGTGCCCAATCCGCCGGCAATGTGCGGCGGAAATTCCCATCCAAACATTAGTACTTTCATAGGGTTTCGTATTTTTCGATAAGTTTCATACTGCGTAAGATTTCGGCGACGCTCCATGCTTGCGAGATGCAGCCGTTGGGAGTGTGCGGCGGGTCGCCGTCGTAGATTTCGGCGATGGAGCAGAGGCCGTAGACGGTCATGTCTTCCTCAAAGCCGGCGACTATTTCTTTGGCCGTCGGGAGAAATTGTTTGCCGTAGAGGCGAAAGTTTGCTTCGATGTATGCGCCCAGTAACCATGGCCATACTGTTCCTTGGTGGTAGGCGTTGTCGCGCACCGGCTGGCTGCCTTCGTAACGGCTTTTGTACAGGGGGTTTTTGGGCGCCAGCGTACGTAGGCCTTTCGGCGTGAGCAATTCGTTTTCGATGGCTCGCAGTACGTCGCGTTTTGTTTCGTCGGAGATGGGGCTGTAGGGCAGCGAGCAGGCGAATACCTGATTGGGGCGCGTGAAGATGTTCTGTCCTTCTTCGCCTACATAATCGGCCAGATGCTTGCGGACGGCCGACCAGAATGTAGGCAGGTAATTCTTTTCGATCAATGCCGGCAGGTGTTCCCATTCGGCGACGAAGGCTGCGTCGTTGTATTCTTTGGCCAATGACAGGGTGTAGCAAATAGCGTTATACCAGAGGGCATTGATTTCGACTTGATAGCCCGAGCGCGGTGTTACCGGTATGCCGTGTACAATAGCGTCCATCCACGTTAACGCCTTGCCTGTTTCTTCGGCCCAGATGAGGCCGTTATCGTGCATGCGGATATTTGTCAGCGTGCCGTTGCGGTAGGTACGGAGGATGTTTTTCATGGGATTGCCGTAGTCGTTCCATACTTGTAAGCGCAAGTTGGTTTCTGCCGCATATTGCTGGATTGTCCAGAAGTACCATAGCGGCGCGTCTACTGAGTTGTAGGCTGCCGTAGCGCCTGTTCCGATGTTGGGGAACAGGCCTCCGGACAGTTCTTTCGACAGTGTGTCGAGCGCTTCCTTGCAGGCTCGTGGATTGTTGTTCGCCGCCAGTGTAAGTCCGGGCAGGGAGATGAATGTGTCGCGTCCCCAACGTCCGAACCATGGGTATCCGGCTACGATGTCCGTCCCGCCGTTGCGCTGTACGATAAACTGCGAGGCCGATACTTTCAGGCAGTTTTCGTAGCTGTCGCGCGATGGGCGTGAGGCCAGTTGTTGTTCGAATTTCCGTTTCAACTGTGTGGGCTTTTGCTCGTCTACCGAGGCGGAAAAGAGAATGCTGTCGCCTTTTTTGATGGGTAGTTCAAAGTATCCGGGGGTAAACAGGTCTTCGAGATATTCGTAGCCGCGCCGTCGTTCTTCGCGATATTCGACGTTATAGTACCAGTCGGGGCATGCTACGAAGTCGTTGGCTTTGTTCAGTTGCATGTGTAGCGACGGGAAGCCGTTGTATAGTTTTGATTTGATGCCGGTAGGGATAGGCTGGTAGCGGGTATCGGCTACCATATTGGCTTTGCTTAGCGCATGGATATTCCGGTAGGCGAGGAAGGGTTTTAGTCGCAACGTTGTAGGCGAATGGGCATCGAGGAGGGTATAGCGTATCAGGATTCCGTCTTCGT
Organism: Prevotellaceae bacterium; assembly: GCA_031259805.1. Taxonomy (GTDB): domain Bacteria; phylum Bacteroidota; class Bacteroidia; order Bacteroidales; family UBA932; genus JAIRKX01. The sequence continues at coordinate 5,950 of JAIRKX010000173.1, forward strand.
TGTGTATGAGCAGGATTTCCTTACGTAGCGCCACTCCTCCGACCTGATAGGTTATAGTTGCCACCGGTTCGTAGGCAAAGTCGACGATATATTTGTGTCCCCGCGGTTCATAGACGCCCGGGAAGGAGTGGATGCCGAGGTTAAACGATTGCCCGTGCTGTACCACTGTTTCGTCAAGCGAGGAAAGCAGTACGTGATTTTCGTTGTCAAACTCTTCGATGGGCACCACCAGCAATCCGTGGTACTTTCGGGTATTGCAGCACACAATGGTAGAACTGGTATATCCGCCCGTACGGGTCGTTGCAAGCATTTCCCGTTCAAGGGAGTATTCGAGGTTTACTAACTTCGTTTTGTTGAATTCTAAATAAGCCATGATATTATACTGGTTAAAAAAACGCTGCAAGATACTAATTTATTTTGGATTGTCCATGAAGAATTGTTATCTTTTTTAAAAATTAATCATTAATCACTGTTATACTTCCATGTGGCTGTTTGTAGTTGCCTGTAGGGGAGCTATAAAGGACGCTGCTTTGTGCCGAACCGAATCGGGAGGATTACTTTGTGTGAATCGGAGGGGAAGTCGGCAGGTACAATGAGCATGACTTTCGACGGGTCGTTCAGCAAAATCGACGATTACACTGTTTTTTTCTACCATAAGCAAAAAGTAGTAGAAGAAATAAGGGCCGGATTAAGTGTAAACGAAGGTAGCCGGAAGTGTAGAATAAAAGGAGCTAATACGGTAAGGTACTGGCGGGCATTGATCAGGAGGCATTAAAAAAACATCGGATTGCCACCATTGGGCAATATTGCAGCGGAAGGAGGTGTAGTGTGAGCGCATTGTGTAGATATTTTAAGAATCGCCGGCAAGCAGTTACCCTAAGTACCGATTTTCAGCCCGACTGAATATCATCATCGGGCGGCATAGAAAAAAAGAGATATACGATGAATAAAAACAAACAAACAAAAAATGATTATTAACCTATCAACTTTTTTCAGGAGCTAAAAAATGACGCCGTTATGCGCGGGTATAGAAAACTTCGGCGGCGAACGTTGCCGTTCCGCCGGAATCATTAAAGATGGCCCTCTTTATCAAGAGAGCCGGCGCTCAGTGCTGCTGTGGGGGAGATTCATAGTGAATTTAAGGTTCATAATCAATATAAGTTAAAATAATTAGTATAAACGTAATCTTTTTTTTTGATGCTGTGCAAACGATTCTTAACAGGGTGCAGGGCTGACGCATCTAATACACATGTGATGATGTAATGATGAGGTGATTCATTGCTCCGCTCCGCTCGGAATGACGGGGTGAAATGCGCTACGCGCGGTGAAGAGGTGAAAAGGTGAA
>JAIRKX010000213.1 GCA_031259805.1 Prevotellaceae bacterium
AAGGATGGCGACATTATTGATTGCGAAATATTGGATTTCAACGCTCAAAAAGGGTTCTTCATCAAGTGGATTAAGAATAATCGGGAAAAATCGGAACAATCTTCAAACAAACTCCAGGAGGACCGAGGAAAAAAAAGAAAAAACAGGATTGAAGTTATACATTCATATCCTATTAAGGATGTACTCAATGATGAAGCAGTTCGACGGTTATACGATTCAGCGTCGGAATAACGGACATGAGTTATACCTATTCCATGTGCATAAGCCAAGGCTTTTAATTGTGCAGGATTATGCGAATTATAGTGCACGCGCACATCATCCGGATCATAACTTGAAAGATTTAATTTCACATTCTCCACGGCACACTGCGAAGAGTGTACGATTCTGTCGAAAAGAGCGTCGGCAATTAACACTTCGTCGTAAGCATACAGAGAATTATACACCCTCAGACTTCCGTCACCGCCTCCCCTATCAATTTTGAACCTTTGGGCAGCGGATCGGGGTCGATGATCTTTTCTTTGCGCTCCAGATGGGCCGGTAAGGGCTGACTAAATACGCATGACCGGCAGCCGGTATCGGATGCAGTACGGGAGTTGTGATATACAGATTTGCAGATACTTCAAAGTTTAAATCGGCAATTAGCATCAATAACGAGGCGAAGGGGGAACCGTCATGCTTCAAACCTTTTGTTGAATTTCAGGGTAGCCCGTTCTAGTGGATTGGGAGTTATGTCAAACTTTTTTAATCGAAAGGTAATGACTGTAACAAAAATGTATTTCGGCAGCAACCGCTCATTCTCCGGAATTGGCCGTTCATTTCAGGGAACACGTCGTTAGCGTCCTGCAAGCCGCCAATGCCGCGTGCCGAAGTCGCGTCCCAAATTCGACATCGATATGATTGATTATGAGTCAAGTGTTGTTAACCAGCTGAGCTAAGTGCCATGCCTTTTTACGAATGTGAGGCGCAAAGACACGATTTTCCTGTAAGTTTGCAAAAATAAAAACTAACTTTGTCCCCCGAAAAAACAAATCGGTTACTATGAATTATCCTTCCAATATTGAGCAAAAACTGGCATTCGACCGCATTCGCGAATGGGCGTCGTCGTATTGCGCGACCGGTGCAGGGCGTCAGAAAATGGCGGAGGTGGCCTTTTCGGTATCGTTCGACGAGGTGCAGTGGCGACTGTCGTTGACCGACGAGTTGCGTACCTGCTTGCTGCTGGAGAATGCGTTTCCGCACGACGGCTATGTCGACGCCACACCATTCTTAAAAAAACTCCGCATCGAAGGATTGTATCTGGAGGCCACCGAACTGCTGACGCTGAAGCAAGCACTGGAGATCGTCCATGGTATTGTCCGCTTTTTCGAGAAAACGAAGGAGGGGCAATATCCGTCGCTGAAAAAGCTGCTGACGCCAGTGGTTGTTTATCCGGCCGTGTTGCAGCGCATGGATGCGATTATTAACAAACACGGGGCAATTAAGGACAATGCTTCGCCTGAACTACTGCGCGTGCGTCGGGCGATGGCCGACAAGCAGGCGCAGGTAACGCGCCGGATGCAAACTATTCTGAAAACCGCACAGGCCGAAGGATTGGCCGATGAGAACGCCTCGGTATCAATCCGCGACGGGCGTGCTGTGATACCGGTGCCGGCGGGGTATAAACGGAAAATCAAAGGACTGGTATACGACGAATCGGCCAGCGGAAAAACCGTTTTCCTCGAGCCGCTGGAAGTCGTGGAACTGAACAACGAATTGAAGGAACTCGGCTATGCCGAACAGCGCGAAATGACGGTCATCCTGCGGGCTTTTGCCGAATTTCTACGCCCTTATCTGGACGAGGTCATGGCGGCAGCCGACCTGCTGGGTGAGATGGATTTTATCCGCGCCAAAGCGCAATGGGCGATTCAAACCAACGCCGTCAAGCCGATCATGTACGATGCGCCGCACACGTGCCTGTGGAAGGCGCGCCATCCGTTGCTGGAGCAGACGTTAAAGAAAGAGGGGAAAACCATCGTGCCGCTGGATTTACAACTGACGCCCGAAAAGCATATTCTGTTGATCTCAGGCCCGAATGCCGGCGGAAAGTCTGTCTGTCTGAAAACGGTCGGTCTATTGCAATACATGCTGCAATGCGGGTTTCCGGTTACGGCATCCGAAAATTCCGAAATGGGTTTATTCCGCGAACTATTTATCGACATCGGCGACGAGCAATCGATCGACAACGATTTGAGCACCTACAGTTCGCGGCTGCTTAACATGAAGTATTTTGTCCAACATGCCGGTGCTTCGACCCTGCTGCTGATCGACGAATTCGGTAGCGGTACGGAGCCGACTGCGGGCGGCGCTATTGCTGAGGCTGTCCTCGACCGGCTGATCAAACAGCAGGTATTCGGCGTCATCACTACGCATTATACTAATTTAAAATACTATGCCACGTCGGCCGACGGCATTCTCAACGGCGCGATGCAGTTCGATGTGCAGCAAATACGGCCGCTGTTTCGGCTCGAAACCGGTGCACCAAGCAGTTCGTTTGCCTTTGAGCTGGCGCACAAAATGGGCTTGCCAGAAGACCTTGTCAAAGAGGCAGAGGCCAAAGCCGGCACGCAATATGTCAATATCGAAAAAAACCTGCGTAACATTGCCCGCGACAAGCGTTACTGGGAAGAAAAACGGCAGCGCATCCGCCAAACCGATAAATATCTCGAAGACGTAACTTCGCGCTACCAAAGCGAATTAAGTGAATTGCAAAAAATCAGGAAACAAATTATTCAGGAAGCGAAAAACGAAGCCCGGCAACTGCTTGCCGAAGCCAACAAGCGCATCGAACATACCATTTTTGAAATCCGTGAAGCGCAGGCCGAAAAGGAACGTACCAAAGCCGCCCGCCAACGAGTCGAAGAATTGAAGCAACAACTTCAAACCGACACGCAGGCCGACGCCGACGCCCGCATCGCCCGCAAGATGGAGCAACTGCGCCAACGACAGGAACGCCGCGCACAGCGTAAAAAAGATAAAACCGCCGGCGGCATCGAGGCGGAGAGTGTGGCGGAACAACCCCTGCAGTCAGGCAACAAGGTGCGTCTGCAAGGGCAGGACGTCATCGGCGAAATTACCCGAATCAGCGCGACGACGGCCACTGTAGGATATGGCAACGTTTTTATTAATGTGCCACTTGCCTCGCTGGAGCGCATATCGGGCAATGAGTTTCGCAAAATCCAAAAAGCGCGGACGACGATGCCAACCGCCTCTTCCTACAATCTTTCGCAACGCAAACTACATTTCAAAACCACCCTCGACGTTCGCGGCCAACGTGCCGATGAAGCGCTCGACAACGTCATGCAATTGATCGACGAAGCGCTCATGGTCGGCGCCGGCGAGGTCAAAATCCTGCATGGGAAAGGCAACGGCATCCTCAAAGAAGAAATTCGTAAATGGTTAAAGACCGTCGGCGGCATCGCTTCTATTGCCGATGAACAGGTAGAATTCGGCGGATCGGGAATAACAGTAGTGCGGTTTACGTAATGCGTAAAGTGTGATGCGTAATGTGTGATGCAGCCGATTTTCCAGCGAGATAACCGGTCGAAAAGGCGATTTGCAGGTTATAGCCACCGGTGTCGGCATTCAAATCAAGCGTTTCGCCGGCAAAAAAAAGATTTTCGATGATACGCGAACGCAAAGTCTTGTGATAAACATCGTGCATGGATACGCCGCCCGCTGTTACAATCGCCCGCTCATAGCCGCCATAACCGGATACCGGCAGTTCCCACGCAGTTAATACGGTTATTATTCGCTCGAGGTCTGCATCCGTCAGCCGGGCGACGGTTTTCACAGACCCCAGACCGGCCTGCGCCATACACGGCATTACCAGCGACGCCGGCAACCAGCGACGCAGCAAAGCCGCTATCGATTGCCGCGCCGATTCGTTCATCTCCCGTTCCAACCGCCGGACGATTTGCTGTTCGCTCAACGCCGGCTTAATGTTCAAACGCAGCGCTACTCGTTTCCCTTGCCGCAACGCATCCACAGCCCGACCGCTCAACCGAAGTACAATCGGGCCATCGACCGTTGTGCCGGCAAAGGTCATTTCGCCGAATGCTTCATCGGCCGGGCGACCGTCAATCAGCAAAGTCAGCGAGACATTGCGCAATGTGAGAGATTCCGGCAACGCCGGCGGGTTGGCAATGGTTAACGCCACGAGCGAGGGACGTAGCGGCGTAATCGTATGTCCGATATCTTCGGCCCACCGGAAACCGTCGCCGGTCGAGCCGGTAGCAGGGTACGACAGGCCGCCGGTAGCCACCACAAACGCATGACCGGCGACGGTCTGCACCTGTCCGTTGTGCCGGACTTCCACCGCCGTGACAGTGTTCCCCTCCGTAATTAATCGCGTAACTTCCGAATGGCAACGCAACGCAACGCCTTGCCGTTGTACCCATCGCACCAGTGCATCGGCCACATCCTGTGCCCGCGACGAGACAGGAAACACGCGGCGTCCCCGTTCCTCAACAGTCGGTACGCCGGCCTCTTCCAAAAACCGGACGAGCGCTGTATTGGAAAATTGCATAAATGCCGGCCTGAACAGCCGCGCCACAGGGAAAATATGCGCCTCGAAAGCGCTCCATTCGTCGGTATTGGTGATGTTGCACCGCCCCTTGCCGGTAATGCGCAGTTTACGCGCCGGCTTTTCCATTTTTTCCAGCAGCAACACGCGGCATTGACGTGCAGCCTCACCGGCAGCCAACAGTCCGGCCGGCCCTGCACCTATTACTATTACGTCGAATGCAGGCATGAGGATGAAAGGGATAAAAGGGATAAAAGGGCGCTTAGCTGACCATTCGCCGCATCCGTTCAAAGAAATTCCGGTCTTCCTTGCTGGGTTTGGGTTTGAAGTTATCGGATGCGTTTAATTTTTCGAGTAGCTTTTGTTCTTCCTTCGTCAGCTTTTTGGGAATCCAGACATTCACTTGCACGAGCATGTCGCCGGCACCGTAGCCCTGTACATGCGGCAGTCCCTTTCCGCGTAAGCGCAGGATACGTCCCGATTGCATGCCGGGATCTATTTTAATTTTGGCTTTGCCGGCGATGAGCGGCACTTCCACGCTGTCGCCCATAATGGCCTGCCCGACGGAGATAAATAACGAATAAATCAAATCGCTCTCATCGCGTTGAAAATGTTCGTGCGGCTCTTCTTCAATCACGACCAAAAGATTGCCGTTGACGCCGCCGTGCCGCGCCGCATTACCTTTGCCGGCCACGCTGACCTGCATCCCTTGCTGCACGCCGGCAGGGATGGTAAAGACAATTTCCTCATCGCCCCGTACAGTGCCTTCGCCATGGCATTTCGGGCACGGGTTTGTGATGACAGTACCTTCGCCGTGGCACGTCGGACAAGTAGACGACTGCTGCATAGTGCCAAGAATCGTTTGCGTTACCCGCGTTACCATGCCCGCGCCCCGGCAAGTGCCGCATGTAGCCACTCCGTGGGAATCCTTCGCGCCCTTCCCGCCACATTCACGACAAGCGACGGCTTTGCTTATTTTCACTCTTTTCTCGACGCCCCGCGCAATTTCTTCCAGCGTCAATTTAACGCGAATACGAATATCCGACCCGCGCGCCACCCGTTGATGATGCCTGCCGCGGCTGCTGCCGAATCCCCACGATTCGAACATTTCGCCGAACCGCGAATAAATATCGTCCATCGAAAATCCGCCGGCATCGTATCCCTCGCCCGCGCCATGCACGCCCGCGTGACCGAACTGGTCGTAACGCGCCTTCTTGTCGAGGTTGCTTAGCACATCGTAGGCCTCCGCGGCTTCTTTGAATTTCTCCTCTGCTTCCTTATTGCCCGGGTTTTTGTCGGGATGATACTGGATCGCCTTTTGCCGGTATGCCTTTTTAATTTCGTCGGCGCCGGCCGATCTCGGCACTCCTAAGACCTCGTAATAATCGCGTTTACTCATTTAAATAATGATTAATGATGAATGGTTAACGGTCAATCGCCGACGATGACTTTAGCGAAGCGAATGACTTTACCGTTGAGCGTATAGCCGTTTTGGGCGATTTCTATAATCTTGCCGCGTAACCCGTCATCGGTTACAGGGATTTTGCCGACGGCCTCGTGCATGTCGGTATTGAGAGGTAATCCTTTAGCCTCTATCCGCTGCAAGCCCTGCGACTGCAAGT
>JAIRKX010000066.1 GCA_031259805.1 Prevotellaceae bacterium
GTATCAGTTATTCATCAAATATGCTTTCATAAATCCGTTCAGGTCGCCGTCAAGCACGGCTTGCGTACCGGTTGCTTCATAGCCGGTACGGTGATCTTTCACTAATTTGTAGGGATGCAGCGTATAACTACGGATTTGGGAGCCCCATTCGATTTTCTTTTTCTGTCCTTCGATTTCGGCTTCTTTCTCGCGACGGCGGCGCAGTTCCAGTTCATACAGGTGCGAGCGCAGGATACGCAGCGCATTTTGCCGGTTGTCCAATTGCGAGCGGGTCTCCGTATTTTCTACCGTGATGCCGGTGGGAAGGTGCCGCACGCGCACACCTGTTTCCACCTTATTTACGTTCTGCCCGCCTGCACCGCTGGAGCGGAAGGTATCCCACTCCAAATCCGCGGGGTTGATTTCAATTTGAATGGTATCGTCCACCGCAGGAATTACGAAGACCGACGAAAACGTGGTTTGCCGCTTGCCTTGCGCATTGAATGGCGAAATGCGCACCAACCGGTGCACGCCGTTTTCCGCTTTCAGGAAACCGTAGGCATATTCGCCTTCGAACTCCAGCGTCGCCGATTTGATGCCGGCTTCGTCGCCGTCAAGCACGTCGTATACCGAAACTTTGTAGCCGTTGCGTTCGCCCCAGCGCACGTACATGCGCATCAGCATAGCCGACCAGTCGTTGCTTTCGGTACCACCCGCGCCGGAATTGATTTTCAGGATAGCGCCCATGTGGTCGGCTTCGTCGCCGAGCATGTTGCGTGTTTCTATTTTTTCGATGGCTGTGATGGTTTTGTTGTATTGTATTTCGGCGTCGGATTCGGCGGCGGCGTCTTGTTTGGCGAGTTCAATCCAGATGGCGAGTTCTTCGATGGCTTCGGCGACGGCGTGGTAGTCGGCGATCCGGGATTTGAGGACGGCTGTTTTTTTTAGTTGCGTTTCTGCGGCTTTGGGGTCGTTCCAGAAGTCGGGTTGTTGTGTTTTTTCGTTTTCGACGTGTAGTTGTTTTATTTTGGCGTCGATGTCAAAGGCACCCCCTCAACGTCTGTTCACGTTCTTGCAGGTTTTTGAGTTGTTCTGTGGTGATCATTTTTTTGTGTTGTTAAATTTTGTGCAAAGGTATACATTTTTTTGGATGGTGTATGAGGGGCGAAGGATGTTTTTGGGGCGGAGGAGGAAATTTTCAGGACAGCGGAAGGTTTAAAATCCGGCTTGGAAGGTTTCCGAGCAGTATGATAAGCATTAGACCAGCCACTCACCGTAGTAGCAGTTTCAGTCGATACGTTTGAAATCATTGTAAAACCGCTACAGCGAGTATGGCTCGAACACTTATTATTGCAATACATTCTGCATGTATCACTGCAATTCATCAATCCGGAAGTGCAGCCACAAGTAGCCGCTTGCCCATTACTGCCCGGTGAGGTAACAGCAGACACCGTCGTCGAGGCCGACAATCGCGCCGGCCAAGAAAATCATGATTCGTACAGTTTTTTTCATTTTGTTGAATTTTATATGATTAATACTCTTAATTTAGTTCTTCTTTCTTGTTTTCCCGAAAAATCCTCATGTGAGATAGGTTTCATCTCATGTGTGATGGTTTTCATCTCGCATGAGATGGGTTTCGTCTCCTGTGAGATTTTTTTTATTTCCTGTGAGATTTTTTCTATCTCGCAGGAGACAGGTTTCATTTCACGTGAGATTTTTTCTATTTCATGTGAGATTTTTTTTATCTCCCCTGAGACAGATTCTATTTCCTGAGAGATTTTTTCTATCTCATGTGAGGATTTTTTATCTTTTTTCCAAAAAAGTTTTTTTTCTTATATGAGATGGGTTGCCATCCTCCGCGTGTGTTCCGGCGGCGGTGGTCATCAAAAATTTTCCTTGAATCCAACGCCGCCCTCTGTGTCTCTCTGTGTAATATGGAGAAAGTTTGGGGTAATCTTACACAGAGAGACACGGAGGTGCACTGAGAGGCTCAGGTTCGATATTTGTACAACGCTCTGCCCCAAATCGGGGACAGCGAAGCAAGTGATAGCAAAGATAATTGCAAGCGTCTGTTAAAATAATTTGTCTACCCTTTTAAAAACAGTTATCTTTGCACGAAAATTATATAAAACCTTATATCAGAACATGGCCAATTTTTTTACATCGTCTATCGGGAAAAAGCTAATTATGAGTATTAGCGGATTTTTTTTAATGGTGTTTTTGCTGGTGCACCTGGCGGCTAACCTTGCGTCGCTGTTAGGCAGCGATCAGTACTATGCCATATGTCATTTTATGGATACTAATATTGTGATCCAAATTATGGTGCCGGTGCTTGCGTTGGGCTTTATAATCCATATCGCTTACGGGCTTTACCTGACCCTCGTCAATCGGTTGGCGCGCGGCAACGAACGCTATGCAGTCGGCAATAAAGGTAATGCCTCGTCGTGGGCGTCGCGTAATATGTTTATTCTTGGCGCTATTATATTGGGCTTTTTAGGCTTGCACTTGTGGCACTTTTGGGCGAAAATGCAGTTACAGCATTTTCTGGGGCAAGAAGGCGAGAATGCCTACCTGCTGGTAACAACATTATTCAGCGACCCGCTGTACGTCGTTTTATATCTCGTATGGATATGGACATTGTGGTTGCACCTGTCCCATGGTTTCTGGAGCGCGTTCCAGACGATTGGCGTCAATAATTCGAAATGGCTGCCGAGGTTGCAGTTTTTTGCTAAAATCTATGCGACGGTGATTGCGGTTGGCTTTACTATTATTCCTCTCTGGTTTTTAATCCGTTCTTTTCGTTTTTGATATTTCACGCGGATGGCGAAATATAAAGTAGGGTTGGTACTTAGCGGCGGCGGCGCATGGGGGTTTGCACACATCGGGCTAATCCGGGCGCTTGAGGAACGCGGCATTGTGCCTGATATTATTGCGGGGACAAGCATCGGGGCTATTATCGGCGCCGGTTATGCCGATGGTCATACGGCGGATGACTTGTTGCAGATTGTCAGTCATGTCCATATGTCGCGGTTTGCGACGATCCACCTGCCGACTAAAGGGCTGTTGGAGTTGACATGGCTCGAGAAATTACTGCAGTCGGTCCTGCGCGCCCCTACGTTCGAAGCATTGAAAACGCCGTTGGTCGTGGCGGCGACGAATCTTTCCAAAGGCGAAATCGTACATTTCCGTACCGGGACATTGATCGATAAAGTCATTGCATCGGCCAGCGTGCCGGTGATTTTTACCCCGCGGGAAATAGACGGCGACGAGTATGTCGACGGCGGATTATTGGATAACTTTCCGGTAATGGCTATTTGCGACGAGTGCGAACAGGTTATCGGCATGCACGTCCAGCCTAAACACTACGGCGAAAAACTGACGAACCTGCTACATATTGCCGCGCAATCGTTCCTGCTGTCGGTGCGTATGCAGGGCTGCATGCAAGCGCATCTCTGCGACGTCTTCATTGAACCCGATCTCGCCGGCTACCGCTTTTTCGATTTCTCCGACTCCAAAAAAATCGCCCAGTCGGGATACGATGCCGCCCGAAAGGCGTTTAGTTGTTTCGTTGTTTAACTGTTTCGTTGTTTGGTGTGGACAACTATGGGGGTTGCTCATACCGTTTTATCCTTTCATCGCGCGTAGCGCAGTCATTCTTAAAAAAGAAATTTTTGTATCTTTGGCTGCATTTTTTACAGTATACAAATGATTCTATGACGCAACGTCCGCTTTTTTTACAATATATTGCGCAGACTTCACCGACTCCTATTGGGATTGAGGCGGAGCGCGCCGAAGGGATTTATATCTATGATCGCGCCGGTCGGCGGTATGTCGATTTGATTGCCGGCGTGGCGGTAAGCAATGTGGGTCATTGTCATCCGAAAGTAGTATCGGCGGTGCAGGCGCAGGCGGCGCGATATATGCACCTGATGGTGTACGGCGAATATGTCCAGTCGCCGCAGGTGCTGTTTGCGCAGGCGTTGGCCGATGTGTTGCCTGCATCGCTCGATTGTGTGTATTTTGTCAACTCCGGCGCCGAAGCCAATGAGGGCGCACTAAAGTTGGCGAAACGTTATACGGGGCGCACGGAGATTGTCGCCTTCCGGCAGGCCTATCACGGCGGGACACACGGCGCGTTGAGCGTTACGGGCGACGAGACGTTGCGTAATGCCTTCCGTCCGCTGTTGCCCGATGTCCGCTGTCTTTCGTTTAATGCCTTTGACGAGTTGCCGCAGATTACCGAACGCACGGCTTGCGTACTGGTCGAACCGGTACAGGGCGAGGCGGGTGTGCGGCTTCCGAAGGCCGGCTACCTGCAGGCATTGCAGACGCGTTGTCAGGAGGTCGGCGCGCTGCTGGTGTTCGATGAGGTGCAAACTGGTTTCGGGCGCACCG
>JAIRKX010000135.1 GCA_031259805.1 Prevotellaceae bacterium
TCTAAACTTTTTTGTACCTTTGTTGTCTCATTACAAAACAAAAAAAGAATTAGATGAAAAAGAGAGTTTTACTAGCTACCGGAGGCGGCGATTGCCCCGGATTGAATGCCGTAATTCGGGGGTTTGTCAAACGGGCGCATCAGGAGCGCGAGTGGGAGGTGCTGGGAAGTATTCAATCATTCAACGGTCTGCTTGAAGAACCGACGAATATTCGTGTATTAGATCCGAAAACCGTGTCGGGTATTCATGTGCGCGGGGGTACGATTATCGGCACTACAAACAAGGGTGGTCCTTTTGCGTGGCCTGTCCGCGGTGTTGACGGTACGTGGGAAGCCGTTGACCGCTCCGATGAAATGATTCGTAAATGCCGCTTGATGGGTATTGATGCCGTAGTGAATATCGGCGGCGACGGTTCGCAACGTATCTCTCAAAAATTATTCGAAAAAGGCCTGCCTGTCATCGGTGTTCCGAAGACTATTGACAACGATCTGGAGGCTACCGACTATACTTTCGGTTTTCATACGGCCGTGCAGATAGCTACCGATGCGCTCGATAAATTAGTTACGACCGCCGAAAGCCATAACCGTATCCTGATTATGGAAGTCATGGGACGCGATGCCGGCTGGATTGCCCTCAATGCTTCAATTGCCGGCGGCGCCGAAGTGTGCCTGATTCCCGAAATACCATACAGTACTAAATCTATTATGAATTGTTTAGAAGAGCGTTTCCAACGCGGCAAGTACTTTGCGGTGATTGTTATTTCCGAAGGGGCGAAACCGGTTGACGGCGCGGTGTCGGGCTTTGCCGGCAATGAAGTAGGGTATGAGAACTTCCGGCTTGTCGGCGCGGCGGCTCGCTTGTCGGCTGAACTGAAAGCCGCCGGTCTGGAACTGGATATTCGTGAAACTGTTTTAGGGCATGTTCAGCGCGGTGGCACACCGGTCGCTTACGACCGGATACTGGCCGCCCAATTCGGTGTTAAAGCCTTTGAAATGGTGCGCAATGGCGAATGGGGATACATGGTCGCATACCGCCATCCTCACATGGTGGCTGTTCCGTTAAGCGAAGCCATCAACCGAATGAAATTCGTGGACGGAGATTGCAATTTAATCCGTACTGCCCGCGGTATCAATATTTGCTTGGGCGATTAATGCGTGAAGAGTAAGGCGTAATGCGTGATAAAAATAGATGAATGGATGAGTGATGTCAGCCCGCTTTGCGCCAATTCCTAATTTCTAATTAAAGAAATGCTTTCCGTTGTCGAGATATTTTATTCATTGCATGGTGAGGGGCGGTTTACCGGTGTGCCGGCGGTTTTTATCCGATTGGCTGGTTGCGTGAACATCTGCCCCTGGTGCGACTCGAAAGAATCGTGGTCGGTCGATAGATACCCGCCGATGCCGGTTGATGCTATTGCAACGAAGGCCTCTTCATTCCCGTCGCGGATAGCGGTTGTAACCGGCGGCGAACCTTTGCTGCATACCTTGGATGCCTTGTGCGACGCGCTGAAGCAGCATCATTTCCGCCTTCATTTGGAGACATCGGGTACTGCCGTATTATCCGGCGCATGGGATTGGGTTTGCCTTTCGCCGAAGCGCCACCGCCCGTCACTCCCCGCCATTTATCCACAAGCCGATGAACTAAAAGTGGTGATAGAAAATGCTGCCGATTTCACATGGGCCGAAGCCGCCGCCGCACAAGTATTGCCGGATTGCCTGCTGTTTATGCAACCGGAATGGAGTTGCCGGCAAACAGTCCTCCCGCTTTTAATAGACTACATCAAGCAACACCCGCAGTGGCAACTATCGCTGCAGACGCACAAATGGCTTGGGATTCGTTGATTTATTATTTTTGCACCTTTGTATTTCTACCCCCTGATGTAGGACGATACCTTTTTTTAATTCCATAAAAAAAATTGTACTTTTGTCATCCTTTCACAGAAATATTTTTATAAAACATAAAAAACATAATATGAAAAAATATGCTTTCTTTCTTATGGCAGCAACAGTCGCATTGAGCGCATGTACCGAACGACCGCCCAGCCATGTGGCCGGACGTAACGAATTGACAATCGCCGACGGCATCCTGACCGCCGACATCCTGAACAGCTTCGGTCGCTTGAGCGACCCGCAGGTGTCGCCCGACGGACAGACGGCGCTGTATGGCGTTTCGTACCCGAATATTGCGGAAAATAAAAGTGTACGCGAACTGTTTACGGTCGGTACGGACGGTAGCAATCGGCGCCGGATTACACATTCGCTCCAAAGCAAAAGCAATGCACGATGGATAGCCGGCGGCGCAAAGATCGCCTTCCTGACCGACGGGCAACTGTGGGTGATGAATGCCGACGGCAGCCGTCCGCAACAAATCAGCCACTACGAGGGCGGCATTGCAGAGTTTGCCTTTTCGCCCGACGAAACGCGCATGCTGTTTATCGCATCGGTCAATTCGGACGACATCCGCCATCCGTCCGATTTTTACGACGATTTGCCTAAAGCCAATGCGCGGGTCATGACCGACCTGATGTACCGCCACTGGGACGAATGGGTCGAGGATATTCCGCACCCGTTTGTGGCGACGTTCGACGGCACGGGGCTATCGGACATTGTTGATATACTCGACGGCGAACCGTTTGAATGTCCGACGCGCCCGTTTGGCGGCATCGAGCAACTGGCGTGGAGCCCCGACGGGAAAAAGATTGCCTATGCCTGCCGCAAAAAGACCGGTCGCGATTATGCGTTTTCGACCAATACCGATATTTACCTGTTCGATGTGGCTGCACGCACTACGACGAATGTAACGCCCGATATGGCCGGCTACGATACCGACCCGCAGTTCTCGCCCGACGGCCAGTACCTTGCATGGAACAGCATGGAGCGCGAAGGCTACGAAGCCGACAGGGTACGTCTGTTTATCCTGCACCTCGCTACCGGCGCCAAGACCTGTCTGAGCGACCTGTTCGATAATAATGTCGGCGCATTTACATGGGCGTCCGACAGCCGGTCGATCTATTTTCAGGCCAGCGTCGAAGGCGCGTCGCGCCTTTATGCCCTGTCGATTGCCGACAAGTCCCTCCGCACCGTAGCCGAAGGCCCGTATAATTATGGAGCGCCGCAGGTGGCCGGCAACAAAATCATCGCCTTGCGCCAAAGTATTTCGCAACCCGACGAACTCTATGCCATCGACGACGCCACGAATGAAGTCGCCGAACTGTCGCTGGAAAACAAGCACCTGTTAGATCAGCTGACGATGGGACGCGTAGAAGAACGTTCGATTAAAACCACCGACGGGAAGGATATGTTCACGTTTGTGATTTATCCGCCCCACTTCGATCCGGCGAAGAAATATCCGGTTTTGCTATTCTGCGAAGGCGGCCCGCAAAGCCCGTTAGACCAATTCTGGTCGTACCGGTGGAATTTCCAACTGATGGCGGCTAACGATTATATTATTGTAGCGCCCGCCCGCCGCGGTGTAACCGGCTTCGGACAAGCGTGGTGCGAGCAAATCAGCGGCGATTACAGCGGGCAAAATATGCAAGATTACCTTACGGCCATCGACGCGCTGAAAGCAGAGCCTTATGTGGACGAAAATCGCTTAGGCGCGGTCGGTGCAAGCTACGGCGGCTATTCGATTTACTATCTGGCCGGCCATCACGACCGACGCTTCAAGGCCTTCATCGCCCATTCGGGTATCTTCAACCTCGAGCAAATGGCGCTGACCACCGAAGAACTGTGGTTTGTCCGTTGGGATAACGGCGGGTATTATTGGGAAAAGGACAACGCGACGGCGCAACGCTCCTACGCGCAATCGCCACACAAATTCGTCGATAAATGGGATACGCCGATTATGGTCATGCACGGCGAGCGGGATTTTCGCGTGCCGTTCGAGCAGGGAATGGCCGCCTTCAACGCCGCCCGTATCCGCAACGTGCCCGCCGAAATGGTCTTATTCCCCGAAGAAAACCACTGGATACTAAAACCGCAAAATAACATCTTCTGGCATCGTACCTTTTATGCATGGTTAGATAAGTGGTTGAAGTGATTGTTGATTTATTTGACAGGATAGCCTCACAAGAAAGTTAAGAATAAAGAGACGAACAAAGAAAATATAGAGAATATAACACAAATAAGCCACTCCACAAATAAGCTAACAATGAAGATATCCCATCTTTTTCAAACGCATCCGCAAACATTTTCGTTTGAGTTTTTTCCGCCGAAGGACGAGATTTCGGCAGTTGATTTTGGCATCAACGTAGGGCAACTGATGAAACTCAATCCGTCGTTTGTGTCAGTAACCTATGGAGCTGGCGGCTCTTCGCAAGAGCGCACGTTTGCGCTGGTCGATTACCTGCAAAACAAAATCGGCCTGCAAACCATGGCGCACTACACCTGCGTAAATGCGTCGAAAGAAAAAATACAGGCCGACATGCAGACTATTCGAGCGATGGGCATCGAGAATCTGATGGCCCTGCGCGGCGACCCGCCGAAAGGTATAGCCGCCTTCGACCCACATCCTGACGGCTTTACCTACGCCAACGAACTGATCGCCTTCGTCCGCGCCATCAGCTTTGATTTCTGCATCGCTGCCGCCGCTTATCCCGAAACGCATCCCGAAGCCCCGTCGCGCGAAGAAGACATCCGAAACCTGAAAAAGAAAGTTGCGGCGGGTGCCTCGTTCTTGCTGACACAGTTATTTTACGACAATGCCGGCTACTTCCGCTTTGTTGCGGAATGCCGTGCGGCAGGGATTGCCTGCCGCATCATCCCGGGTATCCTGCCGATTACCACCCGCTCGCAGTGGGAACGCTTTTCGGCCATGGGCAAAGCCCCGGAAACATTAGGCGAACAAATAAAATCTCATGCCGGAAACCCCAAAAAAATCTACCAGAGCGGCATGGATTTCGCCATCGCCCAATGCCGCGAACTATTGTCGAAGGGGGCGCCGGGACTGCATTTCTTTACCCTGAATAAATCGCGTGCAACAGTAGAAATTTTTGAAGAAGTTATGAAAAGTTGACGCAAACGTGCCTTTGTGCTTCTCTGTGCCGATGTCCGAAACTGTTAAAAAAAATACCGGAATCAAACGACTGTACGCTGATTCCGACACATTCTGTTTTTGCTTATCTTTAATTGCTGTCTTCGTCGACCGGTGTTTCTTTGGCGCCGCCCCCAAGGCTGACGCATCTAAAATATATTCGTTTTCACTGGTTGATAGAAAATCCCCTGCACCGGGCGCTTTGCACGGCCTTGCGTCAAGGAGCAGATTCCTCCGCTGCGTGCGCTCGGAACGAGCGCAACACAATGAACTAAGAACTAAGAGTGGAGAGTGGAGAGTTGAAAAATCCACCCCCGCCAGCGGGGGAGAGCTACGCAGGCTGCGCTATACAAGGGCTGCCGCCGCATGGCTCTCCCCCGCTGGCGGGGGTGCCGACAGGCGGGGGTGGACTTTGATTTTTGTAATTTCTTTGATTGCTATTATTCCCCTACGGGGAATTTACGCCGCAAGGCAATCATAAGAATCACAAAAATCACACGAATCAAAGTTCAGACAATGGCGGCGGGGTGGTGGTGGTTTTTTCTATTGATATTGTTCCCCGTGGGGGCTCCTCGCTATGACGGAGCAATGAATCACCTCATCATTACATCATCACATGTGTATTAGATGCGTCAGCCCTGTTCGTTCATTTTTTTTCATTAAGCATTATTTAAAAAAAAATCCTACCTTTGTACTCATTAATTTTTAAATTTTTTAAT
The DNA here is from genome assembly GCA_031259805.1 of Prevotellaceae bacterium. Lineage (GTDB taxonomy): Bacteria > Bacteroidota > Bacteroidia > Bacteroidales > UBA932 > JAIRKX01. Next base: position 5,754 of record JAIRKX010000135.1, read on the forward strand.
AATGAAACAAATTACTCTTTTTTCCTTGTTATGGAGCCTGACTGTATGTAGCCTGGCTTTTATTTCGTGTGATTCGCCCAGGGCGGACGAGCTTTCGTTCCTGAAAGAATATGACCGGCAGTACCCCTCGGAGGTGCATTTGTGGGATAAGCAGTCACTGGTCGACCGGCTTAAACAGTTAGTGGGCGACGATGCAGTGTGGGCGTCCCTGCCGTCGTTGCGGGGGACGGAAATGCCCGTTACGGTAAACGGCGAGGTGGTTGTGATTGCTGCCTGCGAACAGCATAATTGCAATCGGTCGAACCTGCTCATTGTGGTCGATCTGGCGGCAAACAGCGTGGCTGTCGGCATTCGGAAGGAGGGCGCTGTAACGGTTTATAACGAAAGCGACACCGTGCCGGACGCCTTGCAGGAATGGCTGGCTCAGGATAATAATATAGAGTAATCACCCGATAATAACGACAGACATGAAAACGAATCGAAGAGGATTCTTAAAAACATTGGGCGGTGTGGCCGTCCTGACGATTATTCCACGTCATGTGCTTGGAAAAGGCTTTATCGCGCCCAGCGACCAAATGACCAAGGGTATTATTGGGGTCGGTGCAATGGGGCGGGGACACGTCGGATATGCCGGCACACGTCTGGTAGCCATTTGCGATGTCGACCGCAATCATCTGGAAGCAGGCAAAAATCTGGTAACGGATAACATCGCCGCCTATCGCGATTTTCGCGAATTGATTTGGGATAAGAATGTGGATATCGTGCATATTGCGACACCGCCTCACTGGCATGGCCTGATGTCGATCGAAGCGGCCAATGCCGGCAAGGATATCTGGTGTGAAAAACCAATGACTCGCACCATCGGCGAAGGCAAGCGTGTAGCGGAAGCCGTCCGGCAGAACGGGCGTATGTTCCGACTCAATACATGGTTTCGGTTTGCCGATCGTTTTTATGGTTTAGGCAGCCCGGTTAAGCCGTTGAAGAAATTAGTGCAAAGCGGTCTTTTAGGATGGCCGCTGAAAGTAACCGTAAGCAAGCATACCGGCTTTGACTGGAAATTCTACTGGACAGGGCGAGAATACCTCGAACCGCAACCCATTCCCGCCGAACTGGATTATGACATGTGGTTAGGGCCTGCGCCTTATAAACCCTATCATCCGCACCGTGTACACCAGACATTCCGCGGGTACTGGGACTACGACGGCGGTGGGCTGGGCGATATGGGACAACATTATATCGACCCGGTACAGTATATTCTCGGCAAAGATGATACAAGTCCTGTAAAGGTCGAGGTCGATGCGCCGCAGCAACACCCCGACGCTATCGGCACATGGCGATCCATTAATTATACCTACGCCGACGGATGCCAGATTATCCTCTGGGGAGGCGATTACGGCCATCCCGACACGCCTTACATCGCAGGGACAAAAGGGAATGTATACAAAAACTTTGTCTGCGACATTCCCAACTGGGAAAAGAAACTGGCGGATTATCCTGAGCCGGAAGCGCAAATAACCGATTTCATGAAAAGCGTCAGCACACGAACACCGTTTGCCCTCAATGAGCAGAACGGATTCCGCTCTGCGACGATTGTCAATATGGGCGTGGTAGCGTTGCGCCTGAACCGCACGCTGCATTTCGACCCGGTAAACGTATCGTTTATCAACGACGAGGCGGCCAATCGCCTGTTGAATCCGCCCATGCGTGCCCCTTGGGTTATTTAATTCATAAAATCACATCTCATGAAAAAGATACATTCTTTACTTCTCATTTCATTGTTATGGGCGGGCGGCCTCGTAGCCCAGACGCCTGCTAACCGGACGGCCAACACGATTATCGCCGATGTATTGGCGCAGATTCCCGCTCAAAATGAAGCCGGCTACGTACAGCAGCAACACGATCTGCTGTCGACCGGCGAAAACGGTATTCTACAATTAGTAACCATGCTGGAAATCCCGGATGAACGAAGGACTAAAGTAGAATTTGCCCTGAGTGGGCTGACGCATTTCGTAACGATGCAGGGGAATGACGTTCATCGTCTGACCGTCGTTCTTGCGTATATAAACGCGATAGATCGGCTTCGCGATAAAAACGCACAGGCGTTTATTATCCGCCAGTTGGAAATAGCCGGACGGGATGAAGCGGTCGGCAAACTGGCATCGTTTTTAGGCGACGACGCGCTGAGCAGTCCGGCAGCCATCGCATTGACGGCTATCCGCACCCCGGCGGCGGGGCAGGCGTTGCTTGAGGCGCTGAATCGTCCGTTGAGTAATCCACAAAAGAAAAATGTCATTCTCGCTATCGGCAATATGCCCGTGGCCGGCGCCGAGAAAGCGTTGCAAGCGCTGGCCGACGAGCCGTCCCTGCAACAGGCAGTATGGTATGCATTGAGCCGCACCGGTTCGGCGGCATCTCTGCCTGATTTGGCGGAAGCCGCTAAAAAAGTACGGTATGCGGCGGAAGCCTCCGGTGCTACGAATGCTTACCTGCAACTTATTCGGCGTCTGCTGGCGCAGGGCGCGGTCAAAGAAGCGGAAAAAGCAGCGACCAGCCTGTGGAAGCAAGCCGGCAAAGCCGGGCAGGCGGAGGTACGCGCCGCCGCCTTACAAATACGGATGGCTGCCCGTCCCGACAAAGTTCCTACCTACCTGCGGGACGCCCTGAAAGAGGACGACCGGAACTACCGGAATGCCGCGCTGAACTACGCGTTGGACTACGACATCCCGGCGTTGGCAAAGGAACTGGCGGCGGCGCTGAAAAAAGTGGACGCCGAACGCAAGGCGGATATCCTGCACTGGTTTATTACCGTTTTCAGTCATCCCGATAAGTTCGCCCGGCCGGACGATGACTGCCTCGCGGCGTTCACCGAACAGATGGCCGATACGGACAGGGAGGTAAAAGCAGCGGCGGCTGTGCTGCTGGCCACATCGGGCAACGAAGCGGCCATTCGGACGCTGGCCGCGCTGTTGAATAGTGCCGACGAGCGGGATGTCTCATTAGGCCGGCAAGTATTGTCGTTTACGAAGGGAGCTATTGCGCCGGTCATTGCGCCGTGGCTGTCCTCAGCCACCGAAAAGGGCAAAGTGGCTATTCTCGAACTGCTGGCCGCCCGTAAAGCGGACGGGCAAGCGCCGGACGTGTTCGGGCAACTGAGCGCCTCGTCGCCCGACGTACGTGTGGCGGCTTATGCAGCGCTGAAAGAAGTCATCAACATGAAATACCTGCCGCTGCTGCAGGCGCATTTGGAACACAGCGCGCCGCCGGAAGCCGTCCCGGCCGTGCAGCAGGCAATTGTGGCCGCGCTAAAGGAATTGCCGGGCGACGAACAGTATGACCGTATTTCGACACAACTCACCGTGTCGGAGCGTCCGACGCTGTATTATCCCATACTGGCCGCATCCGGTGACAGCCGGGCGCTGGCGTTCATCGCCGACCGGTTCCGCACCGGCACGGCACAGGAGCAGGAGGCGGCGTTCGAAGCGCTGCTCGACTGGCCGGACATCCGGGTCGCCGGCGAATTACAAGCTATCTGCACCGATACGGCGAAGGCAACGTATTTCGACCGTGCGCTGACACGCTACATTCAATTAGCATCGTCGCCCGCATTGACAGGCGAGAATCGGCGCATCTTCCTGAGTAATGCGCTCGAAATGGCCAAAACCGATGCGCAGAAACAGGACATACTGAACCGACTTGGGCACACAGGCTCTTATTTGGCGCTGTTGCTGGCCGGCGAGTACTTAGACCGTCCGGCGCTACAGCAAGAGGCGGCCAATGCCGTAATGACGATTGCGATAGACAATCCCCATTATGCCGGACGTGAAGTGCGGGCGTTGCTTGATAAAGTCGCCCTGCTGCTCGATAATCCCGACGCCTCGTATCAACGGGAAGCGATTCGCAAGCATTTGCACGAAATGCCCGACGAGGAAGGCTTCACGGCTATTTTCAACGGACGTGACCTGAGCGGCTGGCAGGGGCTTGTCGAGACGCCGACAGCGCGCGCCCGGATGACGCCGAAAGAGCTGACCGGCAAACAGGCCAAAGCCGACGAAATAGCCCGTGCACACTGGATTCCGACCGATGGTATCCTCGCTTTCGACGGGGCGGCGGGTGGCGACAACCTGTGTACCGAGAAGCAATACGGCGATTTTGAAATGTACGTCGACTGGAAGCTTGAGCCGTCGCGGGATGCAGATGCAGGGATTTACCTCCGCTGCCTACCGCAGGTGCAAATATGGAACATTGCCCGCACGGATGTAGGCGCGCAGGTCGGCTCGGGAGGATTGTATAATAATCAAATTCATCCTTCGATACCGCTGAAGGTGGCCGATAATCAACTGGGCGAATGGAATGCGTTTTATATTAAAATGACCGGCGACCGCGTCACGGTGCTACTCAACGGCGAAACGGTAGTCGACAATGTGATTCTCGAAAACTATTGGAATCGTTCGCAGCCAGCCTTCCCGACAGGAGCTATCGAACTGCAGGCGCATGGCACGAAGGTATACTACCGGAATATCTATGTGAAAGAACTGCCTCGCCCGACGCCATTTGAGTTATCGGACGAGGAGAAAAAAGAAGGATACCGCATCCTGTTCGACGGCACGAACATGCACGAATGGACGGGCAACACGGTCGATTATATTCTCGAAGACGGCTGTATCTCGATGCACCCGAGCGAGAGTCACGGAGGGAATCTGTATACGCGGAGCGAGTTCGGCGATTTCATTTTCCGTTTTGAATTTCAACTCACCCCGGGCGCGAACAACGGCTTGGGCATCCGTACGCCAATGGAAGGCGATGCGGCCTACGTGGGTATGGAATTACAGATATTGGACAACGAAGACCCCATTTATAAAGACCTTGCGCCGTACCAGTACCACGGCTCGGTGTACGGCATCATTCCGGCCAAACGCGGCTTCCTTAAGCCTATCGGCGAATGGAACATGCAGGAAGTCGTGGCCAACGGCGACCATATCAAAGTTACGCTCAACGGCACGGTAATTGTGGACGGCAATATTCGGGAAGCCACGAAAAACGGCATGCCCGACAAGCTAAACCACCCCGGACTGTTCAACCAAAAAGGCCATATCGGATTCCTCGGACACGGCTCACATGTGAAATTCAGGAATATCCGTGTACGGGAATTAGGAATTAAGAATTGATTTCGTCGAGTACAGGGTACAGAGGATAGGAGAGGGGACGCGACATTGTGCTATTGATATGTATGCCTTAACGGGCAACCCATCACCCTTCATAGCTCATAGTTCACGCATGGGTGTATTTCAAATTGTCGCAAACCCGGCTTATCGTAGCCGCCTTTGCGAGGGCGAAGCCCGAAGCAATCCGGTGGATTTCCGGATTGCTTCACCCTTCCTATGCGTTATAAGTTCCCCTGCGGGGCACAATATCAATAGAAAAAGAACGGCGTACGCGACACGCCGACAGGCGCTTGCCCGGACACCGATGGCTGATCGCATCAGAACCGGATTTTTGGTCCGACCGAATACCTTAGTATTCGGCCCGACCGAAACCTTAGTATTCGGCCCGACCGAAACCTTAGTTTCGGCCCGACCGAATACCTTAGTTTCGGCCCGACCCCGATAAAAACGAAGAGTTGGAGGTTGAAAGTGATGAGTTATTATCGCCGCCTCCTGTAATTCGTAATTAATCGTTATCTTTGTGCATGATTTCATTACAAAAATTGTTTCGGAAGCGGTGGCCGGCGGCATTGTGCGGAGCGGGCATCGTGGCATTGCTGTCCTTGCAGTTTTTTTGGCTGCATCAATCGTATCAACTGACGCGACAGCAATTGATGTCGAATATCGAGGCGGCCTTCGAGCAGGCCTATCAAAAGGAACAGACGTATCGCATTCCGGTTAACGGCATTGTGCCGCAAGGCAACCTGACAATCGAAAGTTGCGGGAGGGAGGAAATCCGCATCATCCGCCATTGCCCCGACCCCGATACCGTTACGTACGATAATGTGTACGGACAGTCGATGGAAATGATTCTCAACCGGGCGTTTCGCGAGTTGCGCGAGAGCCTGGTCCCGCTCAATCTGTATTGCCTCTCCGATTTATTTGCCGGCGAATTATACGAACGCGATATTGCGATTTCGTTCGTCATCGAACGTTTTAATCCGGCGACCGGCACGGTGCTGGAATCGTCGGGGATGCCCGGCGCCGCGCATCCGGTGACGCACGTTACCTCCACGCTGACCAGCCCGCTGTCGGAGACCGAGAGCCTGCGCGTTAACCTGCAATTTTCCTCCCCGGCAGTGTTGCGCCGGATGAGCGTAGAAATACTGATCTCGTTCGGGCTACTGCTGTTGACCGGCGCGTGTTTCGGACTGTTGGGAAAGGCTATCCGGCGGCGCGCTCAATCCGGCGGCTCCCTGCTACCGACAGCGGCGGAACAGCCGGCGGAATTTCCCCTGGGACGCTATTCTTTTAATTATACCAAAAACGAATTGCAGGGCTTCGGGCAAACCGTTACACTGGCTAAAAAGGAAAATGCGTTGCTGTATGAACTGTGCGTGAATGCCGGCAATGTGGTGGGGCGTGATATGTTGCTCGAAAAATATTGGGAAGGCACAGGCTTTGTCTATACACGCAGTCTGGATACCTACATCGCCCGACTGCGAAAACTATTGAGCGACGACCCTTCGGTGCAGATTGTAACCATCAAAGGCGTCGGCTATAAGCTCACGGTGCAAACTTTTTAATCGACAATTCCATGCCGACACGTCTTAGCGTAAATATCAATAAAGTCGCCACGCTACGAAATGCGCGCGGCGGTCATGTGCCCAATGTGCTGCAAGTGGCGTTGGATTGCGAACGTTTCGGCGCGCAGGGTATTACTGTTCATCCGCGTCCCGACGAGCGGCATATCCGCTATGACGATGTGCGGGCGCTGAAACCGGCGCTACACACGGAATTTAATATCGAGGGCAATCCGGTCGATTCATTCGTTGTATTGGCGCTCGATGTGTGCCCGCATCAAGTAACTTTAGTGCCCGACGCCCACGACGCTATTACATCCAATGCCGGATGGGATGTCAAAAGACATGCGCGGTTTTTACGCGATATAGTCGCCGTGTTCAAAGCAAAGCACATCCGCACCTCCATTTTTGTGGACGCCGACGCCGATACGGTGCGCCGCGCCGCCGATACAGGCGCCGACCGCATCGAATTGTATACCGAGCCCTACGCCTTGCGCTATCTACACGACCGCGAGCAGGCTATTGCCGATTTTGTACAGGCGGCGCAGGCGGCGCAGGCGGTCAACTTAGGCGTCAATGCCGGCCACGATTTGAATTTGGACAATCTGGCGTATTTCCGCCGGCATATCCCCGCATTGCTGGAAGTCTCCATCGGCCACGCCCTCATTAGCGATGCACTGTATTTTGGATTGGAGAATACGATACAATTGTATTTGCGACAGCTACAAGAGCGGTAAGGGGACTGTACGGGGCGCAGGACATGTCGCCCCCCTGTCCCCTGATGCAAAAAATCCGGCGCTCCTCCCACCAAAAAACTCTCAACTTTATTTTGTACTTTTGCTGCCTCAAAAAAGAAACAGTTATGGCTGAAAGTCTCAAGCACGAGTGTGGCATTGCCCTGATACGTTTACGGAAACCGCTGTCGTATTACAAAGAACGGTACGGTTCGTGGAGCTATGGCATTGAAAAACTG
>JAIRKX010000205.1 GCA_031259805.1 Prevotellaceae bacterium
GGCAATAGGATTTTCAAAATATTTCCCGTACATTTGCATTCCTGATTCAAAACATACCACTCATTACTCAAAATGGAATTACATCCTCTCACTGCTATTTCACCTGTCGACGGGCGTTATCGGACGCAAACAGAACCGCTGGCTGCCTATTTCTCGGAATACGCACTGATTCGTTACCGGCTGTTGGTCGAGGTCGAATACTTTATTGCCTTGTGCGAAATTCCCCTGCCGCAACTGACGGCGGTCAGCAGCGATTGTTACGGAGCGTTGCGGGCGCTGTACGAATCGTTTCATCCGGCGGACGCCGAAGAGATCAAACGTATCGAGCGTACGACAAACCACGACGTCAAAGCAGTGGAATATTACCTTAGAGCGCGCTTCGATGCGATGGGCTTGCAGCCATTCCGCGAATTTATTCACTTCGGCCTGACGTCGCAGGACGTTAACAATACCGCCATACCGTGCAGTTTCCGCGATGCGTTGCAGGCCGTCTATTATCCACTGCTCGACACGTTGCAGACGCAATTGCAGGCGTTGGCTGCCGAATGGGACGACGTGCCGATGCCGGCGCACACGCACGGACAGCCGGCATCGCCTACCCGCGTAGGAAAAGAAATCAACGTATTCACAGAACGCCTGACCAAGCAGCAGGCGCTGTTGGAAGCCCTTCCATTTGCCGCTAAATTCGGCGGCGCCACAGGCAATTTCAACGCCCACCATGCCGCCTATCCGGAGATCGACTGGCCGGCGATGGCCGATGCGTTTGTAAGCCGGTCGCTACGGCTTACGCGCTCGCAACACACCACGCAAATCGAGCACTACGACTACCTCAGCGCCCAGTTCGACGCTCTGAAACGCATCAACACTGTACTGCTCGACCTCGCGCGCGATATGTGGCTATACATCTCGATGGATTATTTCAAGCAACGAATCAAGGACGGAGAAGTAGGCTCGTCGGCCATGCCACACAAGGTGAATCCGATTGATTTTGAAAATGCCGAAGGAAATATCGGCGTAGCCAATGCATTGTACGAACATCTGTCGGCCAAACTGCCGGTGTCGCGCCTGCAACGCGACCTGAGCGACAGCACCGCATTGCGCAACATCGGCGTACCGCTAGCGCATAGCGTGCTGGCCATACGATCGCTGTGCCGCGGGTTAGACAAACTGTACATCAACCGTGCCGCCATCGACGCCGACCTCGACCGCAACTGGGCAGTAGTCGCCGAAGGCATCCAGACGATCCTCCGCCGCGAGAACTACCCCAACCCCTACGAAACCCTGAAAACCCTGACACGTACCAACGAAACGGTATCCAAAGAAAGCATCACACAATTCATTCGCTCGCTACAAGTGTCGGACAACATCAAAAATGAACTACTGCAACTCTCGCCGCAGACTTATACGGGAAAGTAGTTAGAACAATTAAAGGAACCTTTCCCTCATCCCTCATACAATCTATCATGGCGCTTATCAAATCCATTTCCGGTATTCGGGGTACTATTGGCGGGCAGGCGGGCGACGCGCTCACGCCGGTCGATTTAGTTAAATTCACAGCGGCGTACGCCGGCTGGCTACAACAACAAGAAGCAGGACGCCGGCTGAAGGTGATCGTTGGCCGCGATGCACGCATTTCGGGCGAGATGGTGCAACGTATCGTCTGCGGCACACTCATGGCCTGCGGCGTCGATGTCATCTACATCGGGCTAGCCACCACGCCGACCACCGAGTTGGCCGTCGTATTCGAGCAGGCCGACGGCGGCATTATCCTCACCGCCTCGCACAATCCGGCGCAGTGGAACGCCCTGAAACTGCTCAACCGTCGGGGCGAGTTTTTAGATGCCGACGACGCACGGGCGCTATTGCAATTAGTCGACCGAAATGCTTGCGATTTCGCAGAAGCTGACCGTTTGGGCATCTTGACAGAGAGTACGGACCATACGACACGCCATATCGAAGCCGTCCTCCGCTACCCGTTGGTCGATGTGGAAGCCATCTACCGCGCGGGATTTAAGGTGGTCGTCGATGCAGTCAATTCGGTTGGCGGCGTGGTAATCCCGTCGTTGCTCGCGGCGTTAGGGGTCGACGTCGTACCGCTGTTCTGCGAGCCCACCGGACGTTTTGCCCACAATCCCGAACCACTACCCGCCCATCTGCACGACCTGTCGGCCAAAGTTGTCGAAGAACACGCACAGGCCGGCATTGCCGTCGACCCCGATGTCGACCGGCTGGCGCTGGTATGCGAAGACGGAACAATGTTCGGCGAAGAATATACGCTGGTGGCCGTAGCCGACTATATCCTGTCGCGTCGCGCGGGCAACACCGTATCTAACCTCTCGTCGTCGCGCGCCCTCCGCGACATAACGGAACAATACGGCGGACAGTACTTCGCATCGGCGGTAGGCGAGGTAAACGTCGTCGGCGAAATGAAACGAGTGCAGGCGGTCGTCGGTGGCGAAGGCAACGGCGGCGTCATCGTGCCCGACTTTCACTATGGCCGCGATGCGTTGATAGGCGTCGCCCTGTTCCTCTCTCATTTGGCGTGTAAACAAATCACCTGCGCACAACTGCGTGACAGCTACCCGCGCTATTTCACCTCCAAAAACAAAGTAGCGCTCACCCCGCAAACCGACCTCGACGCCCTGCTTGAGCGCATGAAAACCATCTATGCCACCCGGCGCATCACCGACATCGACGGCGTGCGCATCGACTTCGACAACGAACGACAATGGGTACACCTGCGTAAATCCAACACCGAACCGATTATCCGCATCTACGCCGAAGCGCCTACCGAAGCGCAGGCGGAAGCATTAGCGGAACAGGTGGTTGGGCTATTGGGATAGAGGACGGCTTTATTGCCGCGGGCTACGAAGATTGGTTTGTTTGAAAAATAAGGTACTCCATCAACTCTGCGATTCCCCGCTCGAGGGTATATTCCGGCATGAAGCCTAATGCCCGCAGTTTGCTATTGTCAATAGTATACCCGGCAGGGGCGGTAGCGAATGCCGGCACAGGAGGGATTTGAGCGGCGATTGCATTGCTTTGGGCGGCGACCGCTCTAATTTTCTCGGCCAGCTCCGCTATCGAATGCGTAATCCCTGAGCTGATATGGTACACCTGATTATTCTCCCCTTTTTCGAGCAGTATTTGCACAGCACGGCACACGTCGTGGCCATGTATGAAGTCGCGCAAAGGCGATCCGTCGGATTTCAACGTAATCGTTCCGTCGATAGCCATGCTTCGGCAGAGATCGTTTACCACCAACCACCAGCAGTTATTGTCGGGGAATACCGGCGGGCCGTAGCTGTTCGACAGCCGCGCCACCAGACAGGTTACGTTGCTACGGTCGCCAAAGTAACGACATATGGTTTCGCTCATATAGTGTGTCAGGGCGTAGGGGGTGATGCAGCGGAGCGGATGCGTTTCGGTTACGATATCATTCAGTGTTGCACCGTACACATGGATAGTCGAGAAGTAGAGGAATTTTTTCAATCCCCGCGGGGCGAAAATATCCAGCAGCGTCCATGTCGGCGTTACATTGATCGACGCTACCAGCGCAGGATCGCCGTTGGACTGGTGATGATCGAGCGATACGAGATGTACGATGGCGTCGAACGATCGCTTGGCTATTCGTTTTAAGGCGCCGACGTCGCGCACATCGCACACAAAAAGATTCTCAAACCCGCGACGCCAGCGTTCGTCGTCGGGGATGTGCGGATAGCAAAGGCCGCTTACGCGATAGCCCTGCTGCGAAAGGTAACGGCAAATCTGCGCGCCGATATAGCCGTTTGCGCCGGTAACGAGTACTTTCATCATGACCAGTGGTAAGGGATAGCCGTGAGCGGCAGCCGCTCCATTTCGTCGGGCGCGTGTTCCATACTGGCGATGTTCAACAGCTGATTGTCGTCGTCTAATCCCTGAAAGGCCATCCATACTTGCGGCGGTACGGTCAGACGACAATAGTGATCCCGCGACAGCGTAAATTCATTCATCACGCCTTTGGTGGGGCTGGCGAGGCGGTCGTCGAAGAGGACGAAGCGGATTTTGCCTGTCGGCACTATTAAATTAAGCGTCATGGAGAGGTGTTTTTTCCATGCTTTAATGTCGCCCTTGCGGACGGTCGAAAAATAGGCTTCGCCGAAGCCCACATAACCGGCATCGCTTTTCTTCATACCGTGAAATACGTCGCCCTGCGGATGCCGTATTTGCCGTAGTGGGGTGAGAATAATCCCGTCTATAATTCGTGTATCCATACGTGTTTTTGTTTGATGGCGGATTGTTCGTAGCGGTCGATTTGCGCTACGGTGAAGGCGTATAAATCGACGTCGCCCACACCGTGTGAACTATAGTAGGCGTAATACCATTCGCCGGTAAAGGCAATCAGGGTGTCGTAGTCGAGCACGGGCATCCAGCGAAGGCGTGCAAGGGCTTTGTCGCAGTTCAGTTTCAATAGTCCCGCTTCGTGGAATGGGATGTTGTCGGTGATTCGGTAGGCGTACGCAGGGTCGGTAAAATGCCAGTGCCGGCTGAGGGCTTCGAGCAGTTCACGGACGGTGTGGCTGTGTTCGGCTTTAGGCCCAAAGTTAAACCGTTCGCCGTTTAGTCCGGCATCGTGATGCAGCGCCTGCCCTAAGAGCAGGTAGCCGCTGAGCGGTTCGAGTACATGCTGCCACGGACGTGTGGCTTGCGGACTGCGGATTTCGACTGACCGGCCTTCACTCCATGCCCGCATACAGTCGGGCACGATGCGGTCGCGCGCCCAGTCGCCGCCGCCGATGACATTGCCGGCGCGGGCGGTAGCTATGCGCACACGCGAAGCGTCTTTTGCAAAGAACGAATGATAATAGGACTTGCACACCAGTTCGGCGGCGCCTTTTGAGCCGCTGTAAATGTCTTTTCCGCCCAACGTGTCGTTTTCCCGGTAGCCCCACAGCCATTCGACATTGTCGTAGCATTTGTCGCTGGTGATGACGACCACCGTACACGGCCGGTTCTGCACGCGCAGGGCTTCGAGCACGTTGGTCGTACCGACGACATTGGTAGTAATGGTTTCCACCGGATGGTCGTAGGAGTACGATACGATAGGCTGCGCCGCCAGATGGAATACAAAATCGGGCTGTACATCGGCGATGATGCGTTGCACCGCACCGGTATCGCGCACATCATCCTCGTGGTACGTGATGCGCCGTCGCAGGTCGAGGACGTCGAACAGCGCGGGCTGCGTTGGTACATCGCGTGACAGACCATGTACTGTCGCGCCCAGTTCCAGCAGCCATACCGTCAGCCAACTTCCCTTAAAGCCGGTGTTGCCTGTAACCAGCACTTTTTTTCCGGCATACACATTGCCAAATACCGTATTTTTTACCATTTCACCCATGGCGCTTGCTTTGTTGCGTATAATTGATTCAGGAGATTGTATTCGCGCGAGGTATCCATCGGTTGCCAGAAACCGTCGTGCTCGAAAACCATCAGTTGACCGTCGGCTACGAGATGCTGTATAGGTTCTTGCTCCAGCACGAGGTTTTCGTCGTCGTTCAGGTAGCTGAAAAAGGCGCGATCGAATACGAAGAATCCGCCGTTGATGCGTCCGCCGCTTACCTGCGGTTTTTCGTTGAAGCCGATGACTTCCCGCGCATCGGTCGTTACTAATTCGCCGAATCGTCCCGGCGGGTAGACGCCCGTGAGCGTCGCTATTTTTCCGTGCGAGCGATGAAATTCGACTAACCGGGCAATATCCACGTCGCCTACGCCGTCACCGTAAGTGAGCATGAAGCAGTCGTCGTCGCCGATGTATTTTTCGATGCGTTTCACCCGTGCGCCGGTCATGGCATTCAGACCTGTTTCAGCCATGGTAATCGTCCAACCTTCTTCGCTGTGCGAATTATGGCGTACAAGACTGTTTTTCACGCCCAACTTTAGCGTAAAATCGCTGGCGTGCGTTTCATAGTTAAAGAAGAAATCTTTTATCGCCTCGCTTTTGTAGCCGAGACAGAGCACAAACTCGGTATAACCGAACACGGCATAGTATTTCATAATGTGCCACAAGATAGGATAACCACCCACAGGCGACATCGGCTTCGGGATATTTTCCGCCACATCGCGAATACGTGTACCGTATCCGCCGCAAAGAATCACTGTTTTCATATTTGTTGAGTTGCTTATTTGAGGGTCAAAGGTACGATTTTTTGTTGAGTTGCTTGTCCGTCTCTTCAGGGATTGGGTGCATTTCAAATTGTCGCATTGCAAAACGTCCCGTCAGGGACGGCATGTGGGTAGAATGCTTAACCAGATACTCGCCGTGGAATAGGATGCGGGAGGATGGAAGCCTCCTTCCACGATGCATGGAAGCCTCCTTCCACGAGACAATGAATAATGAATAATGAACAATGAACAGTGAACAATGTCCCGGCAGGGACAAAATGTCGGTAGAAATGATGCCACCACCGCCACCCCCTGTCCCTAACGGGACGTTTTGCAATGCGACAATTTGAAATGCACCCCAGGGATTTTAAGGAGCTTCGTAACCGTCAGCCGGCGCCCCCGCAGGCCATGCCTAATTCGCAATGCCTAATTCTTCCTCTCTTATTCCTCGTCGCTCGCAGTAGTCTTCTATTTGGTCGCGGTCGATGTGGCCGACGCTGAAGTAGCGGGCGTCGGGGTGCACCATGAACAGGCCGCAGATGCTGGTGGTCGGGATGATGGCGTAGGAGTCGGTGAGGGCGATGTCGAGTTTATCTTCGGCTTGCAGCATGTCGAACACATCTTTCTTCAGCGCATGGTCGGGGCAGGCGGGGTAGCCAAATGCCGGACGGATGCCGTGCCGGTTGCCGAATATCTGCTCCTGCAGCCATACGGCGCACGCTTCTGTGAGGCGTGCGCACAGGCTTTCGCGTAGTAGTTTTTCCATATCGTCTTTGACGATGGTGGCGGCGGTATCGCATACCACGAGCGTAAACAGACCGATGCGTGCCATACCCGTGCCTTTCGGCGGCAGAAAATCGGAGAGGCACAGGTACTCGCTGTTTTCGCTTTGCTGGCGCAGCATGGCTAACGGTCGACCGCCGGCGATAAGAATCGTATCGTGGTCGGTGCAGGCGTCGAAGAAGCGGACGATGGCCGACGCATGGAACTCGCGCCGGCTGATGATGTTGTCGAGCAGGATGCCGGCTTCCTTAAACAGTTTGCCAGCTTCGGCGTTGTGTCGGATGGTTTCGAGCGTTCCTTTGAAATTCCAGAAATGGAAGAACGGCGCCCAGTCGATATAAGATGTGAGCAGGCGCAGGTCGACGTCCGGCTCAAACAGGTCGGTTTGTCCGAAGCCGGTGTCGGGCGGTGCGGGCAGGTGCGGGGCGCGGCGGCGGGCTTCGGGCAGCGGCACGAGCGTCTGCTTCCGTCCGCTGTACAGGCGACGGATGGCTTTCTGTTTGGCTTTAATGTCGGCGATAGTGGCGTCACGGTCTTTCAGTAGACGCTGGACGAGGCCGGCGGTGTGCGAGGCGTCACCGCCGTGGATCACGCAATAGTCGTAGAGCGGCGCTAATTTGACGGCCGTGTGTACCGACGAGGTCGTAGCGCCGCCGACCAGCAGTGGGATGCCACATTGTGCTTCCTGCAACAGGCGGCACAGTCCTTCCATTTCGGCCAGCGAGGGCGTAATCAGGCCACTGACTGCTACAAAATCGGACTGATGCTCCTTGACGGCCTGCAAGATGGTTCGGTTATCAACCATCACGCCGAGGTCGATCACCTCAAGGTTATTGCACGAAAGTACAATATTGACGATGTTTTTCCCGATGTCGTGCACATCGCCTTTGACAGTAGCGGTTACGATTTTCGGGCGTTGCACCTGCCGGTTGTCATGGTTGCTGTTGTAGCGTTCGATTTCGGGCTGGAGCAACTGCACGGCCTCTTTCATCACCTTTGCCGATTTGACGATTTGCGGCAGGAACATTTTACCTTCGCTGAAAAACTGCCCTACCCGCTCCATGCCGGCCATCAGCGGCTTTTCGATAATATCCACCGGTGCAGGATAGACGGTAAGGGCTTCACGCAGATCATCGGCCAAAAAACCGGTAACGCCTTTGACCAGCGCGTGAATCAGACGTTCGTCGACCGTCCCCTCCCGCCACTGGTCCGTGGCGGTATGTTTAACTTCGGTTTTGCCGGCGCGGTATTTTTCGGCTAATGCCAAAAGGATGTCCGTAGCGTCGGGGCGGCGGTTGAGGATGACGTCTTCCACAGCCTGCAGCAGTTCCGGGGCGATGCTGTCGTATACCTGTAACAGGGAAGGGTTGACAATAGCCATATCCAGCCCCGCACGGATAGCATGATAAAGGAATGCGGAATGCATGGCCTCGCGCACCGGATTATTGCCGCGAAAAGCAAAAGACAGGTTCGACACGCCGGCCGACGTCCGACACCCGGGCAGGTTCTGCTTAATCCATCGCACGGCCTCGATGAAATCCACCCCATAGTGGTTGTGCTCTTCGATGCCAGTGGCTACCGTCAGCACATTCACATCGAAAATAATATCTTCCGGCGCAAAATCGGCCCGCGTTGTGAGGAGTTGAAAAGCGCGTCGGGCGATATTGATTTTCCGCACGTAATCGACCGCCTGTCCTTGTTCGTCAAAGGCCATCACCACTACTGCCGCGCCCAGCGATCGCAGTTCTTTTGCCTTCTTCAGGAACTCCGCCTCGCCTTCCTTCAAACTAATGGAATTTACGATGCACTTGCCCGGCGCGTTTTTCAGGCCGGCGATAATCGTTTCCCATTTCGAGGAGTCGATCATCAGGGCGGCTTTGGCGATGTCCGGCTCGTTACTGATGAGCCGGACGAAAGTCTCCATTTCGGCTGTGCCGTCGAGCATCGCATCGTCCATGTTAATGTCGATGATCGACGCGCCGTCATCCACCTGCCGGCGGGCGATTTCGGCGGCATCGGCGTATTGCTTTTCCCGTATCAGGCGGGCAAATTTTGCTGATCCGGCCACATTGGTACGCTCGCCGATGTTTATAAAATTACGGCGTTCGACGTCGACCGTAATAGTCTCCAGCCCGCTTACGATAAGCGGAAAGCGAATGTTGGGGCAACGGCGGGGCAGGCAGCCTCGCAATGCCCGGGCGATGGCCGCAATGTGTGCGGGCGTCGTGCCGCAACAGCCGCCGGCGATATTAATCAGTCCCTGATCGGCCATCCGTCTCAGGCAGCCGGCGGTATACGGCGGATCTTCATCGTAGTCGCCCATTTCGTTAGGCAGCCCCGCATTCGGATAAATGCTGATGTACTCGGGAATGGCGGCAGAGAGTTCTTTGATGAGCCGTTCCAAATCGGTAGCGCCAAACGAGCAGTTAAGCCCAAAACTCAACAAGGGGTAATGCCGCAGACTGGTATATACCGCTTCGAGCGACTGTCCGGTGAGGATGCGTCCCTGCCGGTCGTTCACCGTTACTGACACCATGACCGGTACAGATGTTGCTCGTTGCGCCTGCACGCGGGCGATGGCATAGAGGGCGGCTTTGGCGTTCAGGGTATCGAAAATCGTTTCGACTAACAGCAAGTCTACGCCGGCGGTAATCAAGGCATCGACCTGTTCGGCGTAGGCTACCGCCATCGTATCAAAATCAATGGCGCGCCGTTCCGGATGACCGGCATCGGGCGCTAACGTGAGCGATTTGGACGTTGGGCCGATACTGCCCGCCACAAACACCTTGCGGTCGGTACAGGCGCGGGCGGCGTCCTTCGCAATGCGGACGCTCTCGCGGTTCAACTCCGCGACCCACTTGCTGCATCGGTATTCGGCTTGCGAAACGGCATTAGAGCTAAATGTATTGGTCTCGATAATATCAGCGCCCGCCGCAATGTACTCGTCGTGCACCTGCCGGATGACCTCCGGACAGGTAAGCGTAAGTATATCGTTGTTTCCCTTCAGCAGCGCCTCATGCGCAGTAAACATGCGTCCCCGAAACGCCTCTTCGCTCAAATTGAATTTTTGCAAAGCCGTTCCGGTCGCACCGTCGAGTATCAGTATTCGTTTAGTTAATTCCGCACGTATGTCCATAGCTTGTAAAATGAAGGTGCAAAGATAGGGATTTATTACGTGATACGCGGAGTGAGCAGGGCTGACGCATCTAAGATATATTCGTTTTCACTGGTTGATAGAAAAT
>JAIRKX010000011.1 GCA_031259805.1 Prevotellaceae bacterium
CCTGCTGACTTGCGGCATGGTTTTGGCTCCGGCTACCTGCCACAAAATATATTCAAACTAAATTTTTTAAAATAAATACGATGAACCATTCCACGTTTTTTTCACTCCGTGTAGGAAACATGAAACTCGACAAGGTATTGACGGTGCAGTAATGCGTAACCGGACAGTTTGGGGTGACCAAACTGCCCGGTTTGAGGTGACCAAACCGACCGGTTCAGGGTGGCTGAACCGACCGGTTCAGGGTAACCAAACTGAAATTATGAAAAAGACGGGGCCGATTGGCTCCGTCTTTTTTTTGCTCCTGCATGCGTCCCTTCTCCTGCAGAGAGGGGATTGGGGAGAGAGTGGCCTACCTTCGCCGCATAAAAATCATAATGTAATACAGCAGCGTCGCCAGCGAACCCAGCGCGGCTACTACATAGGTATAAGCCGCCCAGCGGAGCGCGTTTTTCGCTTTCGGATGCGTTTCGTAGTCGGTAATGCCGGCTTCATTGAGCCATGCCACCGCCCGCGTACTGGCATTAATTTCGACCGGTAAGGTGATGAAACTAAAGAGCGTCGTCAACGCAAACAGACCGATGCCGAATAATAGCAATGCCGGAAAGGTTTGCAGGAAAAGGATGCCGGCGATCAGCACCCACGTAACCCACCGAGAGGCCACACTGACGACCGGCACTAAACTCGAACGCATTTTTAAGAAATGATAAGCTTTAGCATGCTGCACGGCATGTCCGCACTCGTGGGCAGCCACGGCCGCGGCAGCTACGCTGTTTGTGGCATACACCGGCTCACTAAGGTTAACCGTTTTCGTCGCCGGATTGTAATGGTCGGTCAACTTACCACGCACCGATTCGACCCGGACGTCGTAGATTCCATTGTCGCGCAACATTTTTTCGGCAACTTGTTTTCCCGTCATGCCGTTGGGCAGACGGATTTTGGAATATTTTTCAAAACGACTGTTGAGGCCGGCCTGTACCAGCCAACTCACCAGCATCACTAAAAGAGCAATAATGTAAATCGAAGGCATATTTTTTCTTATTTTGTTTTTGCAAAGTTAGTTTATTTTGCCCATATTGAAAAAATGTGTTACCTTTGTCCACCTTTTCTCGGGAAGATAAGGAAGTTGAATTGTAAATAGTAACTTTAATAAATATATAATTATGTCTGTAAAAATTCGTTTAGCCCGTCACGGGAAAAAAAATTACGCGTATTATCATGTAGTAGTAGCCGACGTTCGCGCTCCTCGCGATGGCCGTTTTATTGAACGCATCGGAACGTATAACCCCAATACCAATCCGGCGCTGGTCGAGATCGACATGGATAAGGCGCTGGAATGGCTGAATAAAGGCGCGTTGCCGACCGAAACATGCCGCCGTATCTTATCGTACAGGGGCGTATTGCTCAAAAAGCACTTGCTCGAAGGCGTTAAGAAGGGCGCCTTGACCGAAGAAGAAGCCCTACGGAAATGGGACGCATGGGCGCTGGAGAAAGCCACGCAAGTACAATCGAAAAAATCGGATTTGGTGCAAGCCGGCCGTGACGCGACTAAAGCGCGCTTAGAAGCCGAAGCGAAAGTCAAAGAAACCAAAGCGGCTGCCGTAGCTCAAAAGAAAAGCGAGTTAGCCCTCAAAGAAGCCGAAGCAAAAGCCGCCGCCGAAGCCGAAGCAAAAGAAGAAGCAAAAGAAGAACCCACACAAGAAGAAAGTTAGGAATAAGGAATGAGGAATGGCGCTTGTCGCCAATTCCTCATTCCCTCTCCACCCTGACCCTTCCCCATTAACCATTATCAAGCGGTGTTTCCCTTCGGCGATATACAAAAAACATTCGGCGCTTCCGGTGAGTTGCTGTTGAAAACACGTGCCGATGCTCCCGACGAGATTAATTTGAACGAGCCGGTATTTATTATAATGGACGGATTACCTGTGCCGTTTTATTTTAAATCCTTCGAAGCACGGGGGACGAACCGTGCGGTGGTTGTGTTCGACGACATGGAATCGCAAAAATGGGCGGAAGAGTTCGTCGGAAAAACGCTCTGGCAGCCCGGAGTCGACGCCGCCGCGACCGGCAACCGGATTGATGTAATCGGCTATACGGCGTACGACCGGCAACATGGCGAATTAGGCGAGGTGGTCGAGGTGATGTATATCCCGCACAATCCCTGCCTGCAAATACTGTATCACGGGCGGGAGCTTCTTGTGCCGTTCCATGAATCCATTGTTGTAAAAATCAACGCCACCAAGCGCACTCTGGAAACCGTATTGCCGGATGGCTTGCTGGAAATACCATAACAAAACAAATTTAACCCCTACCATTATGCAGGAACTTATTACTATCAAAATCTTTAATTACCATGCCGATCTGTATATCGCAAAGTCATTTTTAGAATCGGAAGGTATTCGCTGCTTTGTGCAGGATGAATTGATTAATCAAATCATGCCGCTTTATACGCCCGCCGTCGACGGGATCAAACTGCAGGTTAAACCCGAACAGGCAGAGCAGGCAACGCAGTTGCTTATTAAGGGCGGATTTGCCGCCCCGGAAGACTATGACCTGACGCCGGGAGACCGGCGAACGATTAAAATCGTCAGCTGGCTGAGAAATCTTTTTAAACGTTAGTTCATCATTCTTTTGTATCTTTGCGCAGAGTTAATCAATGTACAATTATGACTACTGCTTTTATTGATGAACAGAACGAAACAAGCTATCCTGTGGACGAAACATCGGTTAAAATGTATCGTATACTGGCTGAACACCACGAGATAGATATATGCCTCTCTTAAAATACATCCTCCCCCTACTCCTTTTTTGCAGCAGTTTTCCGGTTGCGCGGGCGCAGACGTTCCTTTCGCTGGACAGTTGCCGGGCGCTGGCAATTACGCACAATAACCGCGCAAAAACGGCGCAGATACAAGTCGAGAAAATGCGCTACGAGGTGAACGCCTACCGGGCAAACTTTTTCCCGCGTATTTCCCTGCAAGGGATGTATCTGCTTTCGAGCGGGGAGTTCGGCTATCGCAATCGCTTTGACTTATATAATACGCCCATTCCGGAGCTGATCGGCACGTTGCCCATTTTCGCCGGATGGGACAGCGAATTTCTCGACCGCCTATACCGGAGTCTTGCGCTTGACCTTGACCTGACCGTAAAGCCCCATAATACTTACATGGCCGGCATCCGGTTTGAACAGCCGATTTTTATGGGAGGCAAAATAACCACTGCCCACAAAATGGCGCAAATCGGGAGGCAGATGGCGCAACTGGACGTGGTGCATTCCCAAGAGGAGATCATCCTCCAAACCGATAAGGCCTACTGGGAATATGTCAAAGTGCAGGAGTTATACCGTGCGGCGCTGGCCTACCGGGATGCTGTCGGGCAGGTATGCGACGATGCCCGCAACGGTGTGGAAACAGGCCTGCTGCCGGAAAACGACCGGCTAAAGGCGCAGGTTCAATTCGGCGAAGCCAACCTGCTGGTTCGACAGGCGGAAAACGGGCGGCGGCTGGCGCAAATGAACCTGTGTATGACCCTCGGACTGCCTCTGTGGACCCTCGTCGTTCCACTCGATTCCCTGCCCGACACAGCAGCGACCGTATGGCCGGAATCCACCCCCGATGTAACCGTCCGTACGGAATATGCCTTGCTACATAAACAAATGGAATTACAACGGCAACAGGTCAATTTGGCGCGAAGCGAATTTCTGCCGCAAGCAGGTATTACGGGCGGCTATATGTATTTCAACGGGATGAAGCTCAACGACGGCGCTAAACTGCTCGACAATGCTTCGTTCTCGGCGCTGGTGTCGCTTACGATACCGATTACGCAATGGGGCGAGGGCATCAATCGTATACGTTCGGCGCGCGCCGACCTGCGTATGGCCGAATACCGGATGCAGGAATCGTTAGACAAACTCTGCCTGGAAATCGTAAAAACCGGTAATACGTTAGATGAAGCGGCGCTGCAAACCGCCATCGCCCGCGACGAATATGCTCAGGCAACCGAAAACCTGCGCATCCGTCGCGACCGTTACGAGGTAGGGTTAGAAAACCTGTCCTCGCTGCTGGAAGCGCAAGCCCTCCACCAGCAAGCCGGCAGCAAATACATTGAAGCTAAAGCCGCCCTGCGCATCGCCGAAACCGACTACCTGCGCGTTACCGGCAGACTGAAAGAAACGAAACGGACTCCGTAAGAGTCATTTTCTGTAATACGAAAACTGTTATGAACACCATGATTTTTACCTGTACAAAACGATTTGCATTGGCGGCGGCCATGTGCTTGCCGTTATCGTGCGCGACCATCGGCAATACGTTCGAAACAGAAGTAACGGTTCGTACCGCCGAAGCATCGACAGTTACTATCAACGAAATGTCGAAGCAAATACGAAAGGAAGGCCTGTTTCTTATGCCTCGAAGCCCCGACCCGCTTACAGTAACCATTGCCAGCGAACATGTCGATACGACATTGCTGATAAATGCCCGGATGTCGGATGCTTTTTACTGGAATTTTGCCCTCTATGGCATGCCCATAGGGATGTTGATCGATATGGCAACGGTGAAACCGGTACACCTATCCGACGATCTATGTTTACGATGACGGCGCTATCCGGCATCGACGCGCCGACGGCTATGACTTTTACCG
This sequence comes from Prevotellaceae bacterium, assembly GCA_031259805.1. Lineage (GTDB taxonomy): Bacteria > Bacteroidota > Bacteroidia > Bacteroidales > UBA932 > JAIRKX01. The sequence goes on from JAIRKX010000011.1 coordinate 4,636, forward strand.
CCGGTATCATCCGTCGTATTTTGCACTGAATATATCAATGTCTTGCGTGAATTTTTTTAATTTCAGGACGGAAGGGTATGGCGTAAAAAATAGCGCCGGACCTTTTGGCCTTTCAGCCGGACTGGAGTACGGGTATTCGCCGGTCTACTCGATGGCGCTGACCGTGGGCGCTGCAACAGATAATCTCCTGACTGCTTCTGAATTTCTTAACGGGGAATCCTTTTCATCAATTTACGCCACCCTGGTGCATCAAACGCGCATTCATGAATATGTGCTGGCAGGCGCGGGGCTGTCCTATGGACTTAACATTTTCTCGCAATGGGACAATTCTACTCGCAATGGTCGTTTGTCGGAGCGGTATGGAACCCTTGGATTAGCATTTACCGCCTACTACACGATCAACCGCTATTTTATGCTTGGAGTTGTATACCGGACTTCGTACTACCGGTTTGGGATGACCGCTCCCTGGTCGTATGAGCATGTCATTAGCTTTGATTTGTTGTTGAATCTAAAATGGTAGCTTAACCATTAACCCTTTTTTCCGTACAGTACCGGATTTAGGGCGGGGTCGTTATACATTTTCATTTGTTTATAGACCTTCATATATTTGCGTCCGGCTTCGATGTCGGCGAGCAGTTGGTCAATAGCCGTCGAAAGGTCGTCCTGCTGGGAAAGCAGCACCTGTAATTTTTGCGTACATTGCGTGCGGTGGGCATCGTCGGTATCTTGCCGTTCCGTTTCCTGCTGCATGTGGTAGATTTTGAGTGTTAGAATCGACAGGCGGTCAATCGCCCATGCCGGACTTTCGGTGTTGATGATCGCCGACGGCAACGGTTTTACCGTACGGTATTTATCGAAAAAATAGCTGTCGATAAGTTCGACCAGATCGGTTCGTTCCTGATTCGAACGGTCGATGCGACGTTTCAGCGCCAGCGCTTCTACAGGGTCGATGCGCGGGTTGCGAATGACGTCTTCGAGATGCCACTGCACAGCGTCAATCCAGTTTTTCAGGAATAGATAGTATTCGATGCTTTGGTGCTTGTAAGGGTTGACCGGCACGGCGTCCACGTTATCCATCGTGTGATAGTAGCGGGTGCAGGCGGAGAAAATGTCGTTGCTGTGTTTGCTGAATGCCATAGTATTATTTTTCACGTTCTATATAATTTTCTGTAAATTGCCGGAGATGCTGCTGGCGCTCGGGCGCGACGGACAGTTTGTCGAGTTGCGCCATGGCTTTGCTGAAATAGTCGGCAATACGCGCTTCGGCCTGCGAGCGTATTTGTAGTCGGCGGTAAATGGCCAGCATTTCGTCTATTTTCTGTTGGGGGGCGATGTCCTTTGCGGTCAACAGCGTAAACAGGGTGATTTTATCGTTGCCGGCGGCCTGTTGCAGGGCGAGCGTCAGCAGGAAGGTTTTTTTGTCGCATACAATGTCGTTCCCGATATTTTTTCCAAACACATTGGCCTCGCCAAACACATCGAGCAGGTCGTCCTGAATTTGAAAAGCCAGCCCCAGCCAACGTCCGAAGGCATACATTCGGGCGGCGTCCTGTGCACTCGCTCCGCCGGCAATTGCGCCGATCTTTGCCGCCGCCGCCAGCAGTACGGCTGTTTTCAGTTCAATCATGTGCAGGTATTCTTCTTCGGTAATGAGCGGACGGCTTTCGTAATTCATGTCTAATTGTTGCCCTTCGCATACTTGCGCCGCCGTCCGGTTGAACAGTTGCAGGATTTCGCTCTGGTACGTCGGGTTCGCCTGACACAAGTGCTGGTAGGCGGCGATACACATCACATCACCCGAAAGGATAGCCGTATTCGTATTCCACTTGCAATGGACGGTCGGGCGATTCCGACGGACAGGCGCGTTGTCCATGATGTCGTCGTGCACCAGCGTAAACGTATGAAAAATCTCAAGACCTAATGCCGGCAACAACATGTCGTTGTCGATACGATCGGTAAACAGATTGCCGGACAGCAGGCAGAGCATCGGGCGCAGGCGCTTTCCTCCGGTGGTCATCATATACGACGCCGGCGCATACAACCCGTCCGGTTCTTTAGGTAAAACCAACGTAGCAATAGCCCCGTCAATCCACTTGCGTATGTCGGAAACAGAATACATTTTTTTAAATTGGACACAAAGATAGTCATTTTTTGGAGAGGCAGAGTAGTGAACGGAGATTCGAGACAGGGCTGACGCATCTAAAATATATTCGTTTTCACTGGTTGATAAAAAATTCCCTGCACCGGGCGCTTTGCACGGCCTTGCGTCAAGGAGGAGGTTCCTCCGCACGGCTGTCCCCCGCCGGCATTCCCGTAGGGGAACAATGAATTAACAATTAACAATTAACAATTAACAATTATTACCGCTCCTACTTTTTTACACTTTTTTTTGGTTGATATTCAAAAAAATCATACCTTTGTCGGAGATTCAAAAAAGCCCTCCGACTTTTGATTAAATGAGTGAATTATTTTTTGAAACTGCCATTGAAAAATAAATAAAATAACACACGATGAAGAAATTGTTTTTAGCAACTGTTTTAGCGCTGAGCCTGTCCGCCGCATGGGGACAAGGAGGAGCAGTCGTGCGCGTCGAGCAACTCGGCGCCGATTATACAGTTTCGACCATTCGCTTCCACGTCTATTGGGATACGCCGCCACAGGCGCCCCGCCATTTAGACAGCGTTTGGCTGTTCATCGACTACC
>JAIRKX010000024.1 GCA_031259805.1 Prevotellaceae bacterium
GCCGGCAGCGCGGGCAGAGCCAAACCCGCCGGCGTTCACGGGGCGGAGATAGCCTGGGCTATCCTCGACACGCCGCCGGACGACTGGGGAGCGCTCACGCATTCGTCGTTCGACACGCATACGCCGTTCCGCCTGTCCTTCCCCGGCGATGACCGTGGAAAGACCTTGTATTTCGCCCTCCGTTGGGAAAACACTACCGGCGAAAAAGGCCTGTGGAGCGACATCCAAAGCGTGATTATTCCGTAGGGCGGCTCCATGCCAATGGATCGAAGAACGCGGCCGGTAACGATACCGGTCGCGTTTGTTTTGGGGCGTTGTCTGAACTTTGATTTTGGTGATTTTTGTGATTTCTTTGATTGTTGTTAATCCCCTGCGGGGAATATTAATTGTTAACTCTTAACTCTTAGTTCTTAGTTCTTAGTTCTTAGTTCTTAGTTAAATCCACCCCCGCCCTGTCGGGCACCCCCGCCAGCGGGGGACAGCCATGCGGCGGCACCCCTTGTATAGCGCGACCTGCGTAGCTGTCCCCCGCTGGCGGGGGTGGACAGGGCTGCCAGCGGGGGACAATTGAAAGGGTGAACAAATTTCACCCTTTTCACCCTTTTCACCGCGCGTAGCGCATTTCACCTTTTCACCTTTTCACCCTTTTCACCTCTTCACCGCGCGTAGCGCATTTCACCTCATCATTACATCATCACATATGTATTAGATGCGTCAGCCCTGGCGGAGTGAGAAATTCGCCTCACGCTTCACGCATTTTTTTGTACCTTTGTTTCCACTTACTATTTTTTAGGTGAAGACAATTTATATCATAGCAGGGGAGCCATCGGGCGATATTCTGGCGTCGCGGCTGATGCGGGCGTTGCGGGAACGGGATGCCGGTCTTCGCTTTTGCGGTGTAGGCGGCGAGACGATGGCCAAACAGGGCCTTCATTCGCTGTTCGATATTCGCGACTTGTCGGTGATGGGTTTCTGGGAAGTGCTGCCGAAGTTGCCGGTGATTTTGCGCCGAATGCGTCAGGTAGTCGCGCACATCAAGCAGGAGCAGCCGGATGTGTTGGTAACCGTCGATAGCTGGGGATTTATCAGCGGCATTTTGCGTAAGCTAAAGCGGAAAGGGGCATCGTTCCCGATGGTGCATTATGTAGCGCCGCAAGTGTGGGCGTGGAAGAAAGGCCGCGCCCAAAAAGCCGCGAAACTGCTCACTCACCTGATGACGCTTCTTCCTTACGAACCACCTTATTTTGAAAAGTACGGTCTTCCGTGTACCTTTGTCGGGCATCCGGTATCGGAAAATACAGCAGAGGTACGGTCGGCGACGTGTCCTGTTCCCGACGGTATGCGCGTGTTGTGCATACTGCCCGGCAGCCGGCGCAACGAAATCCGAAAACTTGCGCCGGTATTTATTACCGTGCTCGAAAGATTGCAGGCGGCGATGCCCAATTTATATGTATTGATTCCGTCGGTGGCGGCGATGCAGGAAGAAGTAGCGCGTGCGTTTGTGTCGGTGGCTTTGCCGCATCGTGTGGTGGTAGGGCAGGCGGAGCGGTATGCGGCATTCGGTGCGGCAGAGTTTGCACTGGCCGCATCGGGAACGGTATCGCTGGAGCTGACAGCCTGCGGCACATCGCATCTCATCGCATACAAATTTAATTACCTTACCAACCAACTTATTGCACGGCTGGCGACCACCCGCTACGCCAATCTTATCAATATTTTAGCCGACAAGCCGGTGATTCCCGAATTTGTCCTGCAATATTGCCGTGCCGACCGGATTGCTCCCGTCGCGCTGGCGCTGATGCAGGATGCTCCACGCCGCGCCGCTCAGGTAGTAGAAGCACAAACCTACCTGAACCGCCTGAAGCCCCCGGGACAAACACCCTCCGCCGCTGCTGCAGAAACTATACTTCGGGTGCAGGAGGAATGGTGCAGAGCACGAGGCGCAGGAACAAATAAACAACTAAACAAATAAATAAATCAACAAATGCCAGGTTTTGAATTATTCGATCATGTAGAGCGGAATCAGTTACGGGATGTAATGGATACCGGGATTTTGATGCGGTACGGTTTTAACAGCCTCCGCAAGGGACATTGGAAAGCAAAGGAAATGGAAGCGGCGATCGTTCGGACGGTCGGCGTGCGCCATGCCCTATTATTGTCGAGCGGAACGGCTGCACTGACGACGGCGTTGGCGGCCTTGGGCGTGGGCGCGGGCGACGAGGTCATTCTCCCGCCGTTTACGTTTGTCGCGAGTTTTGAATCCATCCTCGCAACGGGGGCAGTGCCGGTGATGACCGACATCGACGAGACGCTGTGCCTCGATCCGCAGGCCGTGCGTCGGGCGATTACGCCGCGGACGAAGGTCGTCATGCCCGTACACATGTGCGGAGCTATGGCGCAGGTAGACGAGTTGCAGGCTATTTGCCGCACACATGGCCTGTTTCTGCTGGAAGACGCCTGTCAGGCCTTTGGCGCTTCGTTTCATGGAAAGATGCTGGGCAGTATCGGCGACGCCGGCTGTTATTCGTTCGACTTTAATAAAATTGTAACCTGTGGCGAGGGCGGGGCTGTCGTAACTAACGACATGGCGCTCTACGAACGCGCCGACCGCTACCACGACCACGGCCACGACCATTCTAACGACGACCGCGGCGCAGAAGGCCATCCGTTCATCGGCTACAATTACCGGATCTCCGAACTGCATGCCGCCATCGGCTGTGGACAGATAGGCAAGCTCGAGCAGTTTGTCGCCATCCACCGGAAGAACAAACAGACGCTCAAAGAAGCCATAGCGGGTGTGCCGGCCGTAACTTTTCGCCGTTTACCCGACCCTGCCGGCGACAGTGCTACGTTCCTCACCTTCTTCATGCCCACCGAAGCCGACGCCCGTCGCACGACGACAGCCCTCAAAGCAGCCGGCATCGACGGCGTATTCCACTGGTACGACAATAACTGGCACTATATCCGCAAATGGGAGCACCTGAAAACACGCGCCTTTGCGCATCCCCTCTATAAATCCCTGCGCGATGCCATGCCCGACTACGCCACAGTCGAATTCCCGCAATCCGACGCAATCATTTCCCGCACGATTTCGATTGCCATTAAAATGGGATGGACGGAAGAAGAAGTGCAAGCGCGAGCAGCACTGATAAAGCGTACGATAGATTCCTCTACAGCGCAATAATACATCAAAAATGAAAGTTCTTGCACTGATTCCCGCCCGATATGGAGCGAGCCGGTTTCCCGGCAAACTGATGGCGCCGTTGAAGGGCGTGCCGGTCATTCGCCGGACATATGCGGCGGTGGCCGGCACAGGGCTATTCGACGATGTGATAGTGGTAACAGACAGCCCTGAAATTTATCATGAAATCACGCACCACGGTGGTCGTGCCTTTATGAGTCGCCGGAGTCACGAAACCGGCAGCGACCGTATCGCTGAAGCCGCGGCTACCCTCGACGCGGACATCGTGGTTAACGTACAGGGCGACGAGCCGTTTACCAAACGCGAACCGTTAGAAAAACTACTGGCCGTATTCGACGCTCCGGACGCGGAACGGATTGACCTGGCCTCGCTCATGCAGGAAATGCACAATCGGAGGCAAATCGACGACCCGAACTTTGTGAAAGTTGCAGTAGACCGCCACGGCTTTGCATTGTTCTTCTCGCGTGCGCCCATCCCCTACCTCCGCGCAACGGACATTCGACCGGTATACTACGAACATATCGGCATCTACGCGTTCCGCAAACAGGCATTGCTTGATTTTACCGGCGCGCCCGCAACGCCTCTTGAGCGCGCCGAAAAAATCGAATGCCTGCGTTACCTTGAGATGGGGAAGAAAATCAAAATGGTCGTTACCGACTACATGGGCATCGAAATTGATACTCCCGAAGACCTGCACGACGCCGAAAAACTCCTCGACGCCATATCCGAAACCTAATATACAAAATCAAATATCCAACTATGCAATTTAGAAATTTTCCAATGGTTCCGCATGTGATATACGGACGTGGTTCATTCGACGATCTGGGCGAGATTATTGCCCTGAAACGGCAGGCCGGCGCGCCGTTTATTTTTCTTGTCGACGATGTATTTGCCGAACGCACGAGCCTCGTCGGTCGCATTCCGCTGGCAGAGCGCGATAAAATCATTTTCATTAATACGACCGACGAGCCAAAGACCAAACAGGTAGATGCGCTACGCGACCAACTGCAAGAGGAGTTCGGCACGGTATCGGGGATCGTCGGCATCGGCGGAGGCAGCATTATGGATCTGACGAAAGCTGTCGGGCTGATGATGACCCACGAAGGTTCGTCGGCGCAGTATCAGGGATGGGATCTGCTGAAGCGTCCCGGGGTATACCGTGTCGGCATTCCGACATTGAGCGGTACAGGCGCGGAGGTGTCGCGCACAGCCGTATTGACCGGGCCGGAGCGAAAGTTAGGGCTTAATTCCGACTATACGACATTCGACCAAGTGCTGCTCGACCCGTCGCTGACGAAGGATGCACCGAAAAACCAACGTTTCTTTACCGGCATGGACTGCTATATCCACTGCATCGAATCGCTCAACGGGACATACCTCAACGCATTTAGCAAGAGCTACGGCGAAAAGTCGCAGGAATTGTGCGAAGAAGTGTTTCTCTATAAGAACGAATGGGACGACGAAAGCGACGAGGCGCTGATGATGGCTTCATGGCACGGCGGGATGAGCATCGCTTACTCGCAAGTGGGTATAGCGCATGCCGTAAGTTACGGGATGGCGTTTGTGCTGGGCATACACCACGGCGTGGGCAATTCCATTGTCTTTAATCATCTGGAAGAATATTATCCCGAAGGTGTCCGCAAATTTCACGATATGGTTTCCAAATGGGGCATCGACCTGCCGCGCAATGTCTGTACGGCCTGTACCGATACACAGTTTGAAACGATGATAAAAGTCTCTCTGGGAATGACGCCGCTCTGGGAAAATGCACTCGGCAAAAACTGGCCGCAGGTTATGACGGCCGCGAAACTGCGGAACCTGTACGAACGAATGTGATGCGTCAAGCATCGGCCACTTCGTAGAGTCAACTATAATGCGGGCCTTCTGCTTTTTTGCGCAACTGTGATTTTATCTCTTCGCAATCTGCCAATACTTTTAAACGTATTTTTGATATGGGTGCATTTCAAATTGTCGTCCGTCGGCTAAAGCCGACGGCAATAATAACTCATCACTTTCAACCTCCAACTCTTCGTTTTTATCGGGTCGGATAAATACTCTAGTATTTGTCCAACGAATACTCTAGTATTTGTCCAACGAATACTCTAGTATTCGTCCAACGAATACTCTAGTATTCGTCCAACGAATACTCTAGTATTCGTCCGACGAATTTTCGGTGTCCGGGCAAACGCCTGTCGGCGTGTCGCGTACGCCGTTCTTTTTCTATTGATATTGTGCCCCGCAGGGGAACTCATAACTCATAACGCATAACTCATAACGCACAGGAAGGGTGAAGCAATCCGGAAATCCACCGGATTGCTTCGGGCTACGTCCTCGCAATGCGGGAGATTCCTCCTGCTTCGTTCCTCGCAGTTCGGAATGACGGGGCGGCGGAAAGTGATTGGAGAGCGGTTGTGGGGGGGGGGGGGCGCCCCCCAACCCCGCCCCGACCCAAAAAAAACGGCGGCCGAAAGCTGAGTGGGGGGCGGGGGCCGCCGCCCCTAAACGGCTCCTCTACCTTCTAAAGCGGCCGTCATTCCGAGCGGAGCGAAGCGGAGTCGAGGAATCTGCTCCCTAACGCAGAACTAAGAACTAAGAACTAAGAGTTAAGAACGATGAAGTGTGAACCATTCCACCCCCGCCAGCGGGGGACAGCCGTGCGGAGGAACCTGACAGGCGAGGCCTGCGTAGCTCTCCCCCGCTGGCGGGGGTGCCGACAGGCGGGGGTGGACTTCTCAACTTTCGACTTCTCAACTTTCGACTTCTCAACTTTCGACTTCTCAACTTTCAACTAATAATTGTTAATTCATTGTTCCCCGTGGGGGCTCCTCGCCATGACGGAGCAATGAATCACCTCATCATTACATCATCACATATATATTAGATGCGTCAGCCCTGACTAAACCATTATTCAGCACCCCGCGCCTCTAAACTTTTTTGTACCTTTGTTGTCTCATTACAAAACAAAAAAAGAATTAGATGAAAAAGAGAGTTTTACTAGCTACCGGAGGCGGCGATTGCCCCGGATTGAATGCCGTAATTCGG
>JAIRKX010000031.1 GCA_031259805.1 Prevotellaceae bacterium
AATCATTTTAACAGCGGTTCTTTCCCCTATACCATCCACAGAGAGCAACAGTTCGTGCTGGCGCCTAAGCGTTTCATCGCACGCTATCAGCTTCCGGATTTTAGCGTCAATTTCGGCTATGGATACCTCCAGTTCCTTAATCATCCTGTTCATACGCTGTGATTTGTCCGTATAATCTTCTTCGTTCATAAACCGCTTCTGATCGGTAAGCTGGCCCAGGTATTTACTTTTGTCGCCCATGTACATGTCGCGTTCGCTGACAAGCTGCTTTAAGGTTGCAAGGTTCTTTTCCGGCAGGGAAAACAGGCGTGCCCTGTCCTGAAAACGGACGGCGTAAGCAGCTATTTTACGGGCATCCAGCCGGTCATTCTTACCTCGATGAAGCCCGGATGAATGCCTGATTTGCGTCGCATTTTCCATCCACAGGTCAATGCTCAGCGATTCGCAGGCACAGGCTAACGGATAGCCGTACTGACCCGTATACTCCGCACATATCAATACATCCGACGCCTCATACCCGTAACGCTTCATAACTCCCTGAATGGAGGAGGCAATGGCCGGCGTGCTGTTTTCTACCACCCGTTCGAAGATCATTCTGTCGCCCGAACGAAGACACAAATCCGGTTTTTCCTTACTTACATCAATGCCAGTTACTGCTTTTTTCATACTTTTGTCTTTTAGAAACTCAAAAAAGAAAAGAAGGAGCCTGAAGTAAGCCTAAGCACCTTAATAATACAGGTTAAATTCTTATTCAGGTTCTTTACTTCAGGAAAAAGCCAGCCGGCACTAAACAATGACATAAGTCTTACTTTTGCGAGGCAACAGGTCGCCGACCGGCTCTCTTTCTTTTTGAGTTTAATGTTATTATTATTTTTTATCATCACAAAATTACTCCTTTTTTTATTTCTTTCCAGAATGCAAATCTAAGGTGCGAACGGCGAGGCACGAGCCGTGAAGCAATCCAGTGAGTTTGTCCGTTTCTGGATTGCTTCGGGCTTCGGGCTTCGCCCTCGCAATGACGCGCTTCAGGCTTCGCCCTCGCAAAGGGTCGACGATTGGCATATACATAAGCGCCACCGTCGGGGAATTGTGAAAAAAATCGTAGCTTTGCAAGGTTTAAAAATACAAGGATAATGAAACGAACGTTAATTGCACTTATCGCGCTGCTGGCCGCTACGCCGCTGGCCTCTCAACCGAAGAAAGAAAACAGGGAACTGTACGAAAGTTATAACAAGCTTGGACAAATGCTGGTGTATATCGACTCATACTATGTCGATACGGTTCATTTGCCGCGTCTGGCTGAGAAGGCTATTATCCACATGCTGCGCAATCTGGATCCGCATTCGACGTATCTGTCGACCGCCGACGTAAAGGCCGCCAACGAACAACTCGAAGGCAATTTTGAAGGCGTCGGGATTGAGTTCAGTATTTTGAACGATACGCTGACGGTGGCCGTACCGTTAGCCGGCGGCCCGTCCGAAGCAGTGGGCATACTGGCCGGCGACCGGATTATTGCCGTCGACAGCCTCCGCATTGCCGGCATCGGGTTGAAGAATGAGCGGGTGTTGAAACTGCTGCGCGGGGCAAAGGGCACGTCTGTCGTGCTGACCATTCTCCGCAGGGGCAATCCCCGTCCGTTGCGCTTTACGGTTGTCCGCGATAAAATTCCCATCCACAGCCTCGATGCGCTGTACGAAGTGCAGCCCGGATTAGCCTACATCCGCCTTGGGCGCTTTGCCGCCACGTCGATCGACGAAATTACGGAGGCGCTGAAAAAACTCAAACGCACGCCGCAATCCATCATCCTTGACCTGCGCGGTAACAGCGGCGGAGTGCTCAAAACGGCCATCGAACTATGCGACCAGTTTCTCGACGCCGGACGGCTGATTGTCTATAACGAAGGCGAACATTGGCCGAAGTCCATGGATTTGGCTACCGGCCATGGCATGTTCCGCCACGGACGGCTGCTGGTCTTAATTGATGAACATTCGGCGTCGGCCAGCGAAATCGTCGCCGGCGCCATTCAGGACTGGGATCGCGGTATTCTGATGGGGCGCCGCTCGTTTGGCAAAGGCTTGGTGCAGCAACTGCTGCCGCTGCCCGACGGTTCGCAGGTGCGCCTGACCGTCGCCCGCTACCACACGCCTACCGGCCGCGTCATACAACGCCCCTACGATGCCGACAACATCGACAAATACTACAACGACCTGTATAAACGGTACAGCAACGGCGAAGTCTATTACCGCGACAGCATTCATTTTCCCGATTCCCTGAAATATTATACACTGGTCAATGCCCGCGAAGTATACGGCGGCGGCGGCATTATGCCCGATATTTTCCTGCCGGCCGATACGTCATTCTATTCGGATTATTATTGGCAGATCCTCCGTGCGGGGCTGCTCAGTCAGTTTGTCGCGCAGCGAATGGATAAGGAACGTAGCGCCCTGCAGAAGCGCTATAAGACATTCGGCGACTTCGACCGCCGTTTTTCAGTAGACGAGGCGCTGTTCAACGAATTTATCGCCTATGTCGAAGCCCAAAAGATACCGCGCGACGAGCAGGGGCTTGCCGTTTCGGGACAGTACCTCCGCATCCAGTTAAAAGCCCTCATCGCCCGCGCGCTCTGGAGCACCAGCGAATATTATGAGATAGTCAATAAACAGCTTGACCCGTCCTTCCTCAAAGCCGTCGAAGTGATGACGAATTGGGAACGTTACTCGGAAGAATTGGGAATCAGGTGAAGTATAAGCCTGTCGTGGAGATACAGGGTTTCGCTGGGAGCCCAGCGTAGTTTGGTTTTTGTATTTAACTGTATCTAACTGTATCTAATTTCCTTTTTTTCATTTGTATATTTAGGTGGAAATTAGATACACTTAGATTCAGTCGGGGTGATGTGACTCGAACACACGGCCTCCACGTCCCGAACGTGGCGCGCTAGCCAACTGCGCTACACCCCGGTTTTGGGAGTGCAAAGGTAGAAAAAAAATAGAATTAATAAAAATTTATCTGCCATGTGAGAAAAATAAACTAACTTGCAGCCCTGAATAGATTATTTTGAGTGATGAAAAAAATCATACTATTATTTCTTTTAGCGATAGGGTCGGGATGCCTGTCCTGCCATTACTACTCCTCGTTTTCGACGAAGGAGCGGGCGTTGATTACCAGCGGGACGGAAGATATGCCGTTCCGCATCCTGCAAACAACCACCCGAAAGGATTCGCTGAAATTGCGCAAGCCCTGCCGTGAAATTAAGAATTTTAATGACCCGGTATTGCCGTTGCTTGTCGAACGGATGAAAACCACGCTCACCGCAGCGGATGGCGTAGGCATTGCCGCGCCGCAAATAGGCATATCAAAAAGCATTTTCTTTATGCAGCGGTTCGATTTGCCCGGAGCGCCGGTAGTAACGGTCATCAATCCCAAAATCGTGGAACATCCGGACACGACGGTATGTTTCTTACGCGACGGATGCCTGTCGATACCCGGCGTGAGCGGAAATTCCGTGCGTTACCCGTGGGTTGAGGTAGAATATTACAACGAAAAGGGCGAACTCATCCGAGAATGCTTGGAAGGCTATAGCCGCACAGAAACCTTTACGGCCGTCATCTTTCAACACGAATACGACCATCTGCACGGCATTTTGTTTACCGATAAATTATGTAAAGAATAGAAAAATGAATACTTACGACCAACGTGGTGTGTCAGCATCCAAAGAGGATGTACACAAAGCGATAAAGAATACGGATAAGGGGCTATTCCCCAGGTCGTTTTGTAAGGTTATACCCGATGTGCTTTCCGGCGACCCCGATTACTGCCTCGTAATGCATGCGGATGGAGCAGGCACAAAATCGTCGCTGGCTTATGCCTATTGGCGTGAAACGGGCGATATGAGTGTATGGGCGGGGATTGCGCAGGATGCGATTGTAATGAACACCGACGACCTCCTGTGTGCAGGCATTACCGACAACATCCTGCTTTCGTCCACCATCGGGCGGAATCGCCTGCTGATACCGGGCGAGGTGATTGCCGCGATTATCGACGGGACGCAGGCATTCATCGAAAAAATGAACGCTCTTGGCATCTGCCTCTACCTGACCGGCGGCGAAACGGCCGATGTAGGCGATTTGGTACGCACGATTATTGTAGACAGCACTGTCGTTGCACGCGCCAAATGCAGTAATATCATCGACAATGCGCGTATTGCGGCGGGCGATGTGATTGTCGGGCTGGCGTCGGCAGGGCAGGCAACCTACGAAACGGAATACAACAGCGGCATGGGCAGCAACGGGTTGACATCGGCGCGGCACGATGTTTTTGCCGGCTATCTGGGCGACAAATACCCCGAAACATTCGACCCCGCTATTGCAAAAGACTTGGTATATGCGGGCAGCAAACGCCTGACCGATATAGAACCGTTGACCGGCATGACCTACGGCAAGCTCCTCCTGTCGCCTACGCGCACGTACGCGCCGGTCGTCCGGGAGATGTTACGCCGTTTTCGTCCACAGATTCACGGGATGGTGCATTGTTCGGGCGGCGGGCAGACGAAGGCGCTCCATTTTATCGAAAACCTGCATATCATAAAAGACAACCTGTTTACACCGCCACCGCTCTTTGACATCATCCGGCAGGAACACGGCGCCGGCTGGCAGGAGATGTACCGCGTATTTAATATGGGACACCGCATGGAACTGTACGTACCGAAAGAAATCGCTCAAGCGCTCATCGCCATCGCCGCCGAATACCATATCGAAGCGCAGGTCGTCGGGCGCGTAGAAGCCGCACAGGGCGCACAACTGACCATCGAGAGCGACAAAGGCCGGTTTCATTATACCTCTTGATTCACCCATAATATTCACCCATAATATTCATCCCTATTTACCTACATTTATCATTATCATGAAACAAATTATTCAGACCTACATCGAAGCAAACAGCCAGCGTTTTCTGGACGAACTTTTTGGGTTGATACGCATCCCGTCCATCAGCGCAGAAAAAAAACACAAGCCCGACATGCAGCGCGCAGCGGAATATTGGCAAAAGACCTTGCTGGCCGCAGGCGCCGACCGTGCAGAGGTGTGCCCGACCGACGGAAACCCGATCGTTTACGGCGAGAAAATCATTGACCCGCACAAACCTGTCGTACTGGTATATGCACACTACGATGTGATGCCCGTCGACCCGCTCGACGAGTGGTTCTCGCCGCCGTTTGAACCGGAAATCCGCGACGGGAAAATCTATGCCCGCGGCGCCGACGACGACAAGGGGCAGGGCTTTATGCACGCCAAAGCGTTTGAATTGATGGTCTGCACAGGCACGCTGCCCTGCAACGTAAAGTTTATGATCGAAGGCGAAGAGGAAATCGGGTCGGGAAGCCTTGTCGAGTGGTGTAAAGAAAATAAAGAACGACTTCGCGCCGATATTATAATCGTGTCGGACACCGGAATGATTGCCCCCGACGTCCCTTCGATAACAGCCGGCCTGCGCGGGCTGTCCTGTGTCGAAGTAGAAATCACAGGGCCGAACCGCGACCTGCATTCGGGACTGTACGGCGGGGCGGTAGCCAATCCCATCAATGTATTATGCCGCATGATTGCCGCCCTGCACGACGCCGACGGACGCATTACGATCCCCGGATTCTACGACGATGTGCAGGAACTGACGGTCGACGAACGCACCCGGTTAACCAAAGCCCCATTTTCATTAAATGAATACCAAAAAGCCTTAGACATCGGCCACGTGCAGGGCGAAAAAGGATATAGCACGACGGAACGTACCGGCATCCGCCCGACATTGGATGTCAACGGCATTTGGGGAGGCTATACAGAGGAAGGCTCAAAAACCGTGATCCCCTCAAAAGCCTTTGCCAAACTGTCGATGCGCTTAGTGCCAAACCAGAACTGGCAGAAAGTCATCCGCCTGTTTACAGCCCACTTTGAGCGCCTTGCACCGGCGTCGGTAAAAGTGAAAGTAACGCCCGGTCACGGCGGCCCGCCCTATGTATCGCCTGTCGACTCAGCAGCTTATCGCGCCGCCGAACAAGCCCTGACCGAGACCTTCGGCACACCTCCCCTGCCATTCCGTAGCGGCGGTAGCATCCCCATAATCGCAACCTTCGAGGAGGTATTGGGCATCAAATCCATCCTGATGGGCTTTGGATTGGGAAGCGATGCAATTCATTCGCCCAACGAAAACTACCCCTTGTGGAATTTTTTTAAAGGTATCGAAACCATCCCGTTGTTTTACGCAAACTTTACACGATACAGGAGTGAAATCTAAAGCTTGCGAAGAAAAGACGCTGATGGAAGGCTACGGCGTTTTTTACAATCGACAGCCCAAAATACCCTGCGGGAATCGGCAATTCCTGCGCAGGAATCGGCAATTCCCCCTTGGGAATCGACAATTCCCCATGGGGAATTTACCATGTACCGACCGATTTTTATCTTTAAAATGAACATTTTACAAAAAAGGCCGGGTAGTTGAAAAGTAGTTTGATAAGGTAACTTTTGCTCCTAAGAGTTAATAAGCGCCGATTTTTGTAATTCTAAATGTGTTGCCCCCGATGGTCAATATTCAATCCGTAAATTTTAAGTATCTTTGCAGCCGTTGTGTAGACGAATTATGAGTAAGTTTTCCGACATACTGAAAAATCCCGGTAAATGGACGGTTTTGGCGGGGCCGTGCAGTGCAGAGACGGAGGCGCAAGTCATGGCGACAGCACAGGAACTGGCTGCCGGCGGATTGACGGATGTGTTTCGCGCCGGCGTGTGGAAACCGCGCACACAGCCCGGCAGTTTCGAGGGCGTAGGCGAAAAGGGGCTGGCGTGGCTGGCGCAGGCACGCAATGAATTTCATCTGCCTGTGGCTACTGAGGTGGCCAACGCGCGGCATGTGGAAGCGGCCTTGCAGTACGGTATTGATATTCTCTGGATAGGCGCACGGACGACGACCAATACATTTGCTGTGCAGGAAATCGCCGATGCTTTGCGGGGCATGGACACCGCGGTGCTGGTCAAAAATCCCGTGGCGCCCGATTTGGCGTTGTGGGCGGGCGCTGTCGAACGTCTGCTGAAGGCGGGTGTGCCGGCGGTGGCGGCTGTGCATCGCGGGTTTTCGAGCTACCAGAAAACGCCCTATCGGAATCAACCGCTATGGCAAATTCCGCTGTCGTTGACGCAGCGCCTGCCCGGCATCCCCCTTCTCTGCGATCCGAGTCATATTGGCGGCAAGCGGGAATACCTGCCTGAACTCCTGCAACGCGCCGCCGACCTCCGCTATGACGGCTGGATGATTGAAACGCACATCCGTCCCGACGAAGCATGGAGCGACGCCGCGCAGCAAATCACGCCGCAGGCATTGACTGCGCTGCTGGCAACCATCGTCCGGCGCGCCGACACCTCGTCCGATGCCGGTTTCATAGATCGGTTGCAGCAGTTGCGAGCGGAATTGGATTGCTTTGACGAGCAACTGATCGATATGCTGGCGCAACGAATGAAAGTGTCGGAGGCTATCGGACGGCAAAAGAAACGGAGCGGCGTGGCCATCTTACAGCCACACCGCCGGAACGAAATGTTGCAGCAAGCGCTGGACAAAGGCGCTGCCGCCGGTTTTACCGCCGGTTTTATCGAAGAATTGTTTGAACTCATTCATCAGGAATCGATCAATCGGCAAATGCGTGTGATGAAAAGATGAAAAGAGATGAAACGATAAAAATGGCTCACAGTTCCGCAGGGGAGAGGTAAACAACCCAATATACAAATGCAAAATAAAAGTCTCCACACATTATTTTCCTTCGATGCGCGGCTTACAGCGCCGCCGTCGAAAAGCATGACGCAACGCGCGGTGGCCGCCGCCCTGGGGGCGCAGGGCAAAAGCTATATCATCAATCC
>JAIRKX010000123.1 GCA_031259805.1 Prevotellaceae bacterium
GAAGCCACGCGCGAGGCGTTCTCCGACGACGGCTGGCTGCACACCGGCGACATCGGCGTGATGGATCGCAACGGCTATCTCTACATTCGCGGGCGCTGTAAAAATATGATACTGGGAGCTTCGGGGCAAAATATTTACCCCGAAGAAATCGAAGACTACATCAACAACAAGCCCTACGTCGTCGAATCGCTGGTACTCGAACAGGACGGTAAACTGGTCGCGCTGATTTTCCCCGACTATGCCACCGCCGAAACCGACGGCATTCGCGACCATGATTTGCTCCGCCTGATAGAAGAAATACGGCTGAAGGTCAACGAAGAACTGCCGGCTTATGCGCAACTGGCGCGTGTCGAAATCCGCCCCGAAGAATTTGAGAAAACACCGAAAAAGAGCATCAAACGATTCCTCTACCAGCGACCGAAATGAAAAGAATGAAAGGATGAACGAATCAACCACTCAATCACTCAACTACTCAACCGACGCTAAACAGTTGCAGTTCGACAAGCGTTACCTGAAAATGGCGTGTGTGTGGGCTGAAAACTCCTATTGCCGGCGGCGGAAGGTAGGCGCGCTCATCGTCAAAGGGCGCATGATTATTTCCGACGGTTACAACGGTACGCCTGCCGGCTTTGAAAACCAGTGCGAGGACGACGTCGGGCAGACGAAACCCTACGTCTTGCACGCCGAGGCCAACGCTATTACGAAGGTCGCCAAATCCAACAACAGCAGCGAAGGCGCCACACTCTATGTAACCTCCGCACCCTGCCTCGAATGCGCCAAACTGATTATTCAGGCCGGTATCCGCCGCGTCGTCTATTGCAGCGAATACCACCATGCCGACGGGCTGGCGCTGCTCCAACGCGCCGGCATCGCGCTACTATACATTGAAACCGATGACATGTAATACTATGAATACCTCTCAAACTCCGCGGCGGCAGTCGCTTTTGCAATGGATTTTACTTATCCTGTTTTTATTGATCGGCATCTATATTGGCCAGCGCACGACGACGCGGCAGTATACACTTTCGCTCGATGCCGCCAACGAATTAAGCAAACTGGAATTAGTCATCCAGCAAGTGCAGGACAACTACCTCGACACCGTCCACGTGTCCGCCCTGATCGAAGGCGCGCTTCCGCTTATCATGGCAGAGTTAGACCCACATTCCCTGTATATTTCCGCCGAAGACATGTCGCGCGCTAACGAGTCGATTGAAGGCAATTTTGATGGCATCGGCGTTACGTTTAATATGTCGAACGACACGGTGGTGGTGATGAGCGTCATCGCCGGCGGCCCATCCGAACGTGCAGGCATCCGTCCCGGCGACCGCATCATAACGGTCG
The DNA here is from genome assembly GCA_031259805.1 of Prevotellaceae bacterium. Lineage (GTDB taxonomy): Bacteria > Bacteroidota > Bacteroidia > Bacteroidales > UBA932 > JAIRKX01. Next base: position 1,342 of record JAIRKX010000123.1, read on the forward strand.
GCGATTCGCTGATTGCCGGACGGCAACTGGAACAGAACGCCGTCGTCAAAATGCTGCGAGGACAGCGAGGCACGAAAGTTCGCTTAGGCATTGCCCGTAGCGGCGAGGAAAACCTGCTGCCGGTAACGATCGTACGTGGTAAAATCCCCGTCAAGAGCGTCGACGCAGCCTATATGATTAACCGGGAGACCGGCTATGTCCGCCTCTCGAAGTTCTCGAAAACAACGTACCATGAATTTCTGGATGCGATGTCGGCCATGCGGACAACGGGCATGAAGAACCTCATACTCGACCTGCGCGGCAACGTCGGCGGCCTGCTCGAACAATCGTTCGAAATCGCCAATGAATTTCTTGAAAAGGACAACATGATTGTGTACACCGAAGGCCGCGTACGCCCGCGTCGCGACTACAAAGCCACCGGTGAAGGCCGTTATCGCGACATCCGCCTCGCCGTCCTGATTGACGAGAACAGCGCGTCGGCCAGTGAAATCGTCGCGGGCGCTATTCAGGACAACGATCGTGGGCTGATTGTCGGACGCCGCTCGTTCGGCAAAGGATTGGTGCAAGAACCGATTTTCTTCAGCGACAACTCCGGCCTGCGCCTCTCCGTCGCCCGCTACTACACGCCCACCGGACGCTCGATCCAGAAACCCTACACGAACAACAGCCTGCAAGCCTACGAAAACGAAGTACACGACCGCTATCGCAGTGGCGAAATGAGCACCTCGGACAGCGCTAAAATGAGCGGCGAACGATTTTATACTCCGCAAGGAAAAGTCGTCTATGGCGGCGGCGGCATCATGCCCGACATCTTTGTACCGATCGACACGACCGGCTTCAATGCCTATTTCCTCTCCGTCAATCGCAAAAACCTGATATACCGCTTTGCCCTGCAATTCACCGACCAACACCGCGCCGCACTCAACGCGATACATAACCCCGACGAATTGAACGACTACTTTACCGGCTATCGTTTCGATGTACTGTTCCGCCGCTATGCCGCCGGACTGGGAGTTGTCGCTACCGATACCGAATGGAAAGAATGCCGCCACCTCATCGACACCCATTTGCGCGCCTACATCGGCCGCAATACTCCGCTCGAAGATAAAGCCTACTATATGACCATCGCAAAAATTGACAACACACTATCCAAAGCGATAGAAGAACTTCATTGACTGTTCAACAAAACCAACAACGAAACAGTTGAACCATGCAAAAAACAGACATCGCTTCATTAGGCAAATTTAATTTAATAGCACATTTGACCGCTACCGTAGAATGCACGCAGCCGTCGACCGTCAGAGGTACCGGCGACGATGCGGCGGTGCTGCATTACGGGCAGGCCGAAACGCTGGTATCGACCGAATTATTGCTCGAAGGCATTCATTTCAATTTGACGTATACCCCCCTGAAACATCTGGGATATAAAGCGGTGGTGGCTGGCATCAGCAATATTTACGCTATGAACGCCACCCCGCGGCAAATCCTGCTGTCGGTAGGCGTGTCGAAGCGTTTCTTTGTCGAAGACATAGATGAACTGTACGACGGCGTCAAAACCGCCTGTGCGCAATATGGCCTCGACCTCGTCGGCGGCGATACCACCCCGTCGATGACCGGTATGACCATCGGCATCACCGCTATCGGCGAAGCGCCGAAAGAGAAAATAGTCTACCGTTCGGGTGGAAAAAAAACAGATTTGTTGTGCCTGACAGGCAATCTCGGCGCGGCTTACATGGGTTTACAACTGCTGGAGCGCGAAACACGGGTGTTCGACGGCCAATCCGACAAGCAACCACAACTGCAAGGATTTGAATATATCCTCGAACGCTACCTGAAACCCGAAGCGCGGAAAGATATCATCGACACGATGGCCGCCATTAACCTGACGCCGACGGCTATGATTGACGTCAGCGACGGATTGGCATCGGATGTACTGCATCTATGCCGGCAGTCGCAGTGCGGTGTACGCATCTACCTCGAACGCTTGCCGATTGCGTCGGAAACATTTCGTATGGCCGACGAAATACATATTGATGCGGTTACCGCTGCCCTCAACGGCGGCGACGACTACGAACTGCTTTTTACCGCGCCCCTGTCTTGCTATGACACGCTTCGCAAAGAACTGCAAAACGTCGATATTATCGGCCATCTGTGCGACGCCTCCGAAGGCGCTTTCCTCATTACGCCGGACAATCAAACCGTCGAACTGCGTGCGCAAGGATGGAAATAAATCAGAAATTAAAATCACCCTTCGGGCAAAAGGAGAAAAGTGTTAAAAAACGCCTAATATTTATACCTTCAAGTGTAGAAAAGCAATAAGTATATTAAACCATTCGAATATGTCTGCTTCGCATCTCTCGATCGCCGAAGCGACTTCGTTTTTTTGATATTTAGTCGCTCCTTATAAATATGATAAAGTACTGATTATTGATAAAATATTGATAAAAAAGTTTGGGGGAATATGCAAGATTTTATATCTTTACATTCTAAAGCCTTGCAAAAAAAAGTACAAAAATGACAGGCACATTACCCGACAAAAATCAAAGAGAACTGTTCCGCCCGCTGTTGGTGGGCTGCCTGCTTTTGAACCATTTAGAAAATTTTGGAGACGAGACGTTACCTAAGCGTTGGGTAAGAGATCCCTATATGCAATACTTTTGTGAGATGCGTTGTATTGAGCATGCGTTTCCCTCTTGCTTCGAGCGAGTTTAGTCCTCATCGCATTTAATATCAATATCTTATTTTTCCCTTTCGCCACCTTTCTAACATAATAATCACGTAATTCCCCGTTCACTCTGGTGGCCACGACCAAAGCAACTATGTGCAAAAGTGTTTTAGTGCTTTTATCTGCCTTGTGTGAGACTCTGCAACGAGAACGTATCGAGCTGCCGGAATCGTACCAGAACGGCGCCACCCCTGCATGACAACAGAACTTGCTGGCATTGTCAAAATCGCGGAAGGTATTCGTCTCCACAATCATCTTCACAGTTGTCCGCTCACCTCCAGCAATCTCCCTAATGCACCATACGCCAATGTCTTATTCGTCAACGGTAGTTTCAAGTGCCGGTTCTTCTGTTCCAAGGCTTTTAATTGATCTGTTTCTTTTCTCATTTTTACATATATTACTTCGTTTAATATTCCCTGATACCCATAACGCCGAACCCGGTTCTGTACCATATTACCTTCTTTTATCCCATACTTCTGGCTAACTTCGTGTACGCTTAATCCAGTTCTTATTTCTTCTACTACTTTTTGCTAAAGCAAATACTGTACCGATAGTTCTTCTTTGTACATCTTGGCATCTTTTATCCTCCTTTTAGTGTCAACATAGGTCAGGATATGAGACCGTCGAATAAATCCGGTTCATTCTTTTTTGATTATTCCAACAGAAAAAATTATCTTTGCACCTAAATCTTAATATGCTTTATTTGCGATGGCTTTACAAGAACAATTTGAATCCCAAGGAAACTGGCTTTTCCGGTATCGTGGCATCTTGCCGATTATTATTTTGGCGGTGGGCATTGTAGTGCTCATTTATTCTAAAACAGACCCGTCTAATTTTTTCTACAACAAAACAGCGCAGGAAATCGCATGGTACAATGGGGCGTGTATCCTGATTTGCCTGATAGGGCTGGCTATCCGTGTGTACACAGTCGGCCATACGCCGGCCAACACGTCGGGGCGCAATACGACGGAGCAAGTGGCGGATAGCATCAATCAAACCGGTATTTATTCGATCGTCCGTCATCCGCTGTATGTAGGGAATTTTGTGATGTGGCTAGGTATTGCACTAGCCCTGTATAATTTCTGGTTTGTATTGGTCTTTGCACTGATTTACTGGATTTATTACGAGCGCATCATGTTTGCCGAAGAACAATTTTTACGACGTAAGTTTGGCGAAGCCTATACCGCTTGGGCAGCCAAGACACCGGCTTTTATCCCGAATTTTAAACTGATTACAAAGTCACAGGAGCCGTTTAGCTGGAAGAAAGCGCTGAAGCAGGAAAAGAACGGGCTGGTGGCGTTGTTCTTCGTCTTTTCGCTGTTCGACGTCATCGGACAGGTGGTGCGGGAAGGCCACGACTATAATTATATTTTGTACGGTATTTGCGCAATTACTCTGATTATGTACTGCATTCTGCGGTATCTGAAGAGGAAAACCTATGTGCTGAACGAAGTAGGACGATAGTCTCCACTTAAACTATTTTTTAATTTTAGAGTCTTAAATAACATAATTCAAATCAATAAAAATATTTTGTATGGAAAAAGCAAACATCAAAGAATTAAACGACCGGATTCAACAGGAAAGCGCCTTTGTGGATATTATCAACTTGGAGATGCACAAGGTAATTGTTGGACAAAAAGCCCTCATCGACAACTTGCTTATAGGCTTGCTCGCCAACGGGCATATCCTGCTGGAAGGCGTGCCGGGACTGGCAAAAACGTTAGCGATAAATACGCTGGCAAGTATTGTGGATGCGCAATTCAGCCGTATCCAGTTTACGCCCGACCTGCTGCCAGCCGACCTTATCGGAACGCTTATCTACAGCCAGAAGAGCGAACAATTCCAGGTGAAGCAGGGACCTATTTTTGCGAATTTCATTTTGGCGGATGAAATCAACCGCTCGCCGGCAAAGGTGCAAAGCGCCTTGCTGGAAGCCATGCAAGAACGCCAGGTAACCATCGGCGATAAAACGTTCAAGTTGCCGGAGCCGTTTTTGGTACTGGCTACGCAAAATCCGATAGAGCAGGAAGGCACGTACCCGTTGCCCGAAGCGCAGGTTGACCGTTTTATGCTGAAAGTGGTGGTGAGCTATCCGCGCAAAGAGGAAGAAAAATTAATTATCCGACAAAATATTTCGGGCGAGTTTCCGAAAGCCGCTTGTGCGTTGAAGCCCGAAGATATTATCCGGGCGCGGGGCGTGGTGCGCGATGTGTATATGGACGAAAAAATCGAACGCTACATTGTTGATATTGTATATGCGACCCGCACGCCGGAAGACTACGGGCTGGCGTCGTTGAAGAACCTGTTGGCATACGGCGCATCGCCGCGTGCCAGTATTTCGTTGGCTGTGGCGTCAAAAGCCTACGCATTCTTGAAACATCGCGGCTATGTGATTCCCGAGGATGTGCGTGCCGTATGTTACGAGGTGCTGCGCCACCGCATGGGGTTGACCTACGAAGCGGAAGCGGAAAACATCACGCCGGAAGATATCATTACACAAGTGCTCAATAGCGTGGAAGTGCCGTAAACAGTAGATAGGAGGCAATAGTGAGTAATGTATAAAATAAATTAAAGAAATGGTCAACGACTTACTGAAATCGGTTCGAAAAATTGAAATAAAAACGCGCGGGTTGTCGCGGCAAATTTTTGCGGGCGAATACCACAGCGCCTTTAAAGGGCGTGGGATGGCATTCAGTGAAGTGCGCGAATACCAGTATGGCGACGATGTGCGGAACATGGACTGGAACGTTACCGCCCGCCTGAATGCGCCGTACATAAAGATTTTTGAAGAAGAGCGCGAACTTAC
>JAIRKX010000170.1 GCA_031259805.1 Prevotellaceae bacterium
AACATAAAATGGGCAACGCCGCCCTCTGTGCCGCTCTGTGTACCTCCGTGTCCCTCTGTGTAAGATTACCCCAAACTTTCTCCATATTACACGGAGAAACACAGAGGTACACAGAGAGACACAGAGGTACTCTTAGTTCATAACTCTTAGTTCTTAGTTAAATCCACCCCCGCCTGTCGGCACCCCCGCCAGCGGGGGACAACCATGCGGAGGAATCTGCTCCTTGACGCAAGGCCGTGCAAAGCGCCCGGTGCAGGGAATTTTCTATCAACCGGTGAAAACGAATATATTTTAGATGCGTCAGCCCTGGGTGGGGAGAAGGTACAAGTCCGGCAAACCTTATTCCTTCCTTATTTTTTTAACAAAACAACCTTAGTAGCTCGCGGGCAATCATAAAAACCACATCCATCATCCTTCGGGCAACAGCCGCCGCAGGCACGCTTCACGTCAATATTCAATCTCCTCACTACTGCTACCACCGGATAGTGATCCGAATAGATTACTTTTGGGATGTACGAGCGGATGGTTTTGAAGGTAGTATCGCAGAAAATATAATCAATGCGGAACGCAGGGATACCGCTGCGGAATGTGGAGGGGATGCCGCTGCCGGCGTCAATGAAGGTGTCGTGCCGGTTATCCTTCATGCGGCGATAGGTATAGGACATCGGCAGGTCGTTGAAATCGCCGCAGACCAGTGCCGGATAGGGCGACCGGGCAATATGCGCAGCTACCGTATCGACTTGTTCGGCGCGTTTAATAAAGGCATCGCGCAGACGGGTTGACACTTGTTTGATTTCCTCGTTACGTTTTTCCTCCTGCTGCAGACGTGCAAAACTCAGCGCGAGGTCGAGCCGTGTCGATTCCAAATGATTATTATAAACACGTACGGTTTGTCCGCCTATGGCAATATCCGTAAAAATACACACGTTACCGGAATTTGGGAAAATGATGGCGTCTTTGTACACCATCGGGTAGCGACTCAGCGTAACGGTCGAAAACAGAGCGTTTCCGAATATCTTTCGTGATTGGAAATGCACGTAAGGATAATCGCTAAACGCCTGTTTGACACGGTTGGTATCGTATAGCGCTACCTCCTGCAGGCACACGATTGCCGGCGCTTCTTCCTTAACAAACCTGGCCACGGCAGGCAGTGTTTCTTCCGTTTTTGTTTTAGTATTCAACCGGAACAGGTGAACATTATACGAAAGGATTTTCAATTCCCCGTCCTGCAGCGGTGCGACGGTATCGGCGACGCTACGCAACTGCACATAAGCCGGCAGAAAAAACAGCGCGGGCAACACTACGAGCAGGTGCAGCCAGCCGATTTTCCGTTTGGCCATCAGCCAGCAGCCGGTCATCCCGATATTCAACACCAGCAACGGCAGGAAAAATAACCCGAAAAAGGCAAAAAACCACGTAGCAGCCGGGCTGATCCAGCGCGCCATGTAAGCGCACAGCAAGCCCGTCGCAATCACTACGCTTGCCAGCTGAAGCGGCCAAAGCACAAGATGTTTTACTTTTTTCATGCCCGAGTAAACTGCCGGCGTTAGTAATACATTTTCCCTCGTCGTTTCCAGTAGTATAGCAGCAGGAAGCCGAACAGCATTCCCCCGATGTGAGCAAAGTGCGCAATATTGCCGCCGGAGTTAATTAATCCTAGAACCATCTCGATTGCGCCATAGCCGATGACTACCCATTTTGCTTTCAACGCTACCGGCGGGAAAATAAAGCGCAGTACCGTATTCGGGTACAACATGCCGAAGCCCAGCAGTACCCCATACACCGCGCCCGACGCACCGACCATCGGAGTGTTCATGATTTCGTACCAGTCTCGCATGGCGGGGGTGGTGCTTGTGAATATACGATCGCCGATCAGCAGGTTTTTCATCTGCGTGAGCGTGTCGGGATCAATCTTCGCTTCGGCTTGAACGACTTGCAGCCAGAGAATAGCAGAATAAAACAGCGCCGCGCCGACGCCTGTTATTAAGTAAAACAGCAGGAACTTCTTCCCTCCCCACTGGCACTCCAGTGCTGTCCCGAACAGCCATAGCGCATACATGTTAAATAGCAGATGTCCGATACCACTGTGCATAAAAATATGTGTCAACAATTGCCACGGCTTAAACAGCGGCGAACCAGGGTAAAACAAGGCAAAATTTTCGTACATAAACATACCGCTAACCTTTGTCAGCAGCAGCAGCAGTGCATTTATCACTATCAGATTCCGCACTATCGGCGGCATATTTCCAAAAAAACCTCTCATATTTTTTAATGGTTAATGTGAATGGTATAGGGTGTCTGTCGAAGGCAACTTCTGATTCTTGGTTTTCGCTTAGTCCAGTTTCAGTACGGCGAGGAATGCCTGCTGCGGTACTTCGACATTGCCGACCTGCCGCATCCGTTTCTTGCCTTTCTTTTGTTTTTCCAATAATTTCCGCTTGCGCGTAATGTCACCGCCATAGCATTTGGCGGTGACGTCCTTACGCAGGGCTTTGATGGTTTCGCGGGCGATGATTTTCGCGCCGATGGCCGCCTGCACCGCGATGTCGAACTGCTGGCGCGGTATCAGATCTTTTAGCTTTTCGCACATCCGCCGGCCGAAATCATAGGCATTGTTGCGGTGGATAAGGCACGACAGGGCATCGACCTGCTCGCCGTTGAGTAGAATATCCAGTTTGACCAAATCGGCCTGCTCGTAGCCGATCGTGTGGTAGTCGAACGAAGCATAGCCGCGCGAGATGCTTTTCAGTTTGTCGTAAAAATCGAAAACGATTTCGGCCAGAGGCATGTCGTATGTCAGTTCGACGCGTTCGCTGGTCAGGTAATGCTGCCCTTTGAGCACGCCACGTTTGTCGAGGCAGAGTTTCATAATGGCGCCGTAATATTCCGACTTTGAAATAATCTGCGCACGGATATATGGCTCGTCGATATGGTCAATCAGCGTAGGGGCCGGCAGCCCCGACGGGTTGTGCACGTGTAGCGCCTCGCCCTGCGTAGTATGCACGATGTACGACACGTTGGGTACGGTCGTAATAACATCCATATCAAATTCGCGGTAAAGCCGCTCCTGAATGATTTCCATGTGCAGCAGCCCCAGAAAGCCGCACCGGAAACCGAATCCCAGCGCCAGCGACGACTCCGGCTCAAACGTGAGTGAGGCGTCGTTTAACTGCAGTTTTTCAATCGACGCACGCAAATCCTCATACTCATCAGTTTCGACCGGATAGAGTCCGGCAAAAACCATCGGCTTCACCTCCTCGAATCCGGCAATCGCTGTTCGGCATGGCCTTTCGACATGTGTAATCGTGTCGCCCACCTTCACCTCCGACGCCGTTTTGATGCCGGAAATAATGTAGCCCACATCGCCCGTGCGGATTTCATCGCGCGGGCACATTTTCAGTTGCAGGATGCCGATTTCGTCGGCCACGTACTCCTTACCAGTATTGAAAAACTTCACCTTGTCGCCCTTGCGGATCACACCGTTCTGCACTTTAAAATACGCAATAATACCGCGAAATGAATTGAATACCGAATCGAAAATCAGGGCTTGCAGCGGTTCTGCATCGCTGCCTGTCGGCGGCGGTATGCGTTGCACAATAGCACGCAGGATGTCGTCCGTGCCGACGCCCGTCCGTGCGCTAGTGCAGAGTACCTCGTCGGGTTTGCAGCCGATCAGATCGACAATCTGGTCGCGCACCTCCTCGACCATCGCGGCATCCATGTCGATTTTATTGATGACTGGAATAATTTCCAGATTATGGTTCAACGCCAGATAGAGGTTTGAGATCGTCTGCGCCTGAATGCCCTGCGTGGCATCGACGACCAGCAGCGCCCCCTCGCAAGAAGCAATCGCCCGTGATACCTCATACGAAAAATCGACATGCCCCGGCGTATCAATAAGGTTGAGTACATAATTGTTGCCCTCGTACACATAATTCATCTGAATAGCATGGCTTTTGATCGTGATGCCCTTTTCCTTCTCCAGATCCATCGAATCGAGCACCTGCGCTTCCATTTCGCGATCCGAAAGCGTATGCGTTGCCTCCAGCAGTCGATCAGCCAGCGTGCTTTTCCCATGGTCGATATGAGCAATAATGCAAAAGTTGCGGATATTTTTCATGGGGACAAAATTACATGAAAAACATGAGTTTTGCAAGAGCGTGAGATAAAAATCAAGGCCACTGTATCGTTAGGGTGTATTTCAAATTGTCGCAAACCCGGCTTATCGTAGCCGTCTTTGCGAGGGCGAAGCCCGAAGCAATCCAGTGGATTTCCGGATTGCTTCACCCTTCCTGTGCGTTATGAGTTATAAGTTCCCCTGCGGGGCACAATATCAATAGAAAAAGAACGGCGTACGCGACACGCCGACAGGCGTTTGCCCGGACACCGATTTCGGATCACATCCGAACCTTAGTTCGATTCCGATTCGAACCTTCTATCTAATCCGATTCGAACCCTCTATCTAATCCGATTCGAACCTTCTATCTAATCCGATTCGAACCTTCTATCTGATCCGATCAGATAAAAACGAAGAGTTGGAGGTTGAAAGTTATTATTGCCGTCGGCTAAAGCCGATGGACGTCATTGCGACAATTTGAAATGCACCCCTCTACAAGTGTCCTGCACCTTGTACTCCCATTTTTTTCGTACCTTTGCCCGCAAAAAAGAAATTATTACACTTTAAATACAAAATTATGCGAAAGAAAATAGTAGCTGGAAACTGGAAAATGAATACCACGTACCAAGAAGGCGAAACACTGGCTGGCATCATTGCCGGTAGAAAAAACGAAGTCCCCGACGATGTGCTGCTGATTGTAGCGCCGCCGTTTACTCACCTCCATTGCCTCACCGAACCGTTGGAAACTGCGGGAATTAAAGTAGCTGCGCAAAATTGCGCCGCCGAGGAAAAAGGCGCGTACACCGGCGAAGTATCGGCGCGGATGCTGGCGTCGGTCGATGTGGAATACTGCATTATCGGCCATTCCGAACGCCGCGAATATTATGGGGAAACGAACCCCGTATTGCAGAAAAAAGTGCGGCAAGCCCTCGACGCCGGCCTGCACCCGATTTTCTGCATCGGCGAAGTATTAGCCGAGCGCGAAGCCGGACGTCATTTTGACGTCGTGCGCACGCAACTGGAAGAAGTCATCCTCCCGCTGTCGCCGGTCGATTTTGAAAAAATCATCATTGCCTACGAACCCGTGTGGGCTATAGGCACAGGCAAAACCGCCACCGCCGAACAAGCGCAGGAAATCCACGCCTGTATCCGTAAAATACTGGCCGAAAAGTTCGGCGAAGCGGCTAACGACACCGCCATTCTCTATGGCGGCAGTTGCAAGCCCTCCAATGCCGGCGAACTGTTTGCCCAACCCGACGTAGACGGCGGACTGATTGGCGGTGCGTCATTAGTAGCCGACGATTTTATCGCCATCGCCAAAGCATTCTGATTTTTCTCCCCTCATGGATTATATCGAGCTTCAAGTGCAGTTGCAGCCCTGCGCGGAAGCTACACGTGATTTGCTGATTGCCGAACTGGGCGGGCATCACTACGATGCGTTTACCGAAACGGATGCCGGTTTTAACGCCTACATCCCCTGCCTTCACTACGACGAACGAACACTCAAGGTCGTTTTTTACCGGTTTCGCGAACAGACGGAAATCAGCTACCGCGTGGAATTTATTTCCGACCGAAACTGGAATGCCTTATGGGAATCCGGTTTTGAGCCGGTGGTGATTGCACAGCGCTGCACAATTCGCGCGCCTTTCCATAAGGGATTGCCAAAAACCGATTACGAGATTCTCATTGAACCGAACGGAGCTTTTGGTACAGGGCACCACCACACGACGCACCTGATGGTGGAAGCCCTGCTGGAAGCGCCGGTCAAACAGGCGCAGGTGTTGGATATGGGGTGTGGCACGGGCATATTGGCGATATTGGCGGCTAAGCTTGGAGCGAAAAAATTTGTCGATGCCATCGACACGGATATGTGGGCGAAAAACAGTACGCTCGACAATGCCCGACGCAACCGCGTGGCGCAAAAAATACGAGTGATGCTCGGCGACGCCGCGTTCATCCAGCGGGAAAAATACCACCTGATTTTTGCCAACATCAACCGCAACGTGCTGCTCGACGACATGAATGCTTATGCGAGAGGGTTAAAACCGCACGGGCGACTGTTCGTCAGCGGCTTTTACGATGCCGATGCCACCTTCATCACCGCCGAAGCCATCGCCTGTGGATTAAACGAACTTGACCGCCGTTCACGACAGTCGTGGGCCTTACTGGTATTCGGCAAAAAGCCGCAAAGCGAATCACTCTGCGGCCCCATTATGTAAAAAAATGAACTCCGTCAATGCCCCTTACCATGTATACAACGGCCAGCCTCCCATCATGGTGTTGACATCCTTGCGGACGACGGCTACTGTCTTTTCATCGTCTATATTGGAAAGTACTTTGTCGATCAAATTTACAATCGGTTTCATGTCGCGTTCTTTGAGGCCGCGGGTAGTAACTGCCGGCGTGCCTACGCGAATGCCCGATGTCTGGAACGGCGAACGTGTATCAAATGGTACCATGTTCTTGTTTACCGTAATATCGGCCTGCACTAATGCGTTTTCGGCTTGCTTGCCGGTGAGGTTTGGGAATTTGCTGCGCAGGTCGATCAGCATAAGATGGTTGTCCGTACCGCCGGAAAACAGTTTGTATCCATTCTCGATAAATGCACTGGCCATAGCCGCTGCATTTTTCTTTACTTGTATTTGATAGTCCTTGTATTCGGGTTGCAGCGCTTCGTAGAAGGCGACTGCTTTGGCGGCAATCACATGTTGCAGCGGGCCGCCTTGAATGCCGGGGAATACGCTGGAATTAATCATAGCCGACATCATCTTAAGGTCGCCTTTCGGCGTTTTGACGCCCCACGGGTTTTCAAAATCGCTACCTATCAGTATGACGCCGCCGCGGGGACCGCGCAGGGTCTTATGCGTGGTGGATGTAACAATATGGGCATATTTCACGGGATTATCAAGCAATCCGGCAGCAATCAACCCTGCCGGATGCGCCATGTCGACCATAAAAATAGCGCCTATCCGGTCGGCGACGGCGCGCATGCGGGCGTAATCCCATTCGCGGGAATAAGCGGAAGCGCCGCCCACAATGAGTTTCGGACGGTACTCTAACGCACGTTGCTCCATTTGTTCGTAATCAATCAACCCTGTATCTTCCCGGACACCGTAAGAAACAGCCCTGTACAGGATACCCGACGCGTTGACCGGCGAGCCGTGCGAAAGATGGCCGCCATGCGACAGGTCAAGCCCCATAAACGTGTCGCCCGGCTTGAGGCAAGCCATAAACACCGCCATATTCGCCTGCGCGCCGGAATGCGGCTGCACATTGGCATACTCTGCGTCAAACAACCGGCACAGGCGTTCGGAGGCCAGACGTTCGCTTTGGTCGACTATTTCGCACCCTCCGTAATAGCGGGCGCCCGGATACCCTTCGGCGTATTTGTTCGTCAGTACCGACCCCATGGCTTCAAGCACTTGCGGACTAACGAAGTTCTCGGATGCAATCAGTTCAATACCATGCAACTGGCGGTGCTCTTCCTTTTTAATCAGTTCAAATAATTGAATATCGCGTTTCATTTTGTGTATTTAAGTAAGGAGACAGAACGACTATTTGACCCGTTCGACGTATTCACGGTTGCGCGTATCGATTTTAATGCGGTCGCCCTGATTGACGAACAGCGGCACCATAATTTCGGCGCCGGTTTCGACCGTGATGTATTTTTGGGCGTTGGTCGACGAGGTGTCGCCTTTGACAGCCGGTTCGGAATACGTTACTTCCAGCTCGACAAAAGGCGGCAGTTCGCACGAAAGCACCCGTTCGTCGTCGGCGTGGAACATCATTTCCACGTACTGCCCTTCCTTCATCAGGTCGGCGTTATCGAGCATATCGTCGGGCAGGTCGATCTGCTCGAAGGTTTCGTTGTGCATAAAATGGTAACCGCTTTCATCCTTATACAGGAACTGATAGGGGTGGCGTTCGATTCGCACAAGTTCGACTCGTTCACCGGCGTTAAATGTGTTTTCCAGAATACGTCCATTTTCGAGATTCCGCATTTTTACTTTTACAAAAGCGCCGCCTTTGCCCGGTTTCACATGCTGAAACCATACGATTGAACACGGTTTGCCGTTATATTCGATGCATAACCCGTTTCTGAAATCTGCTGTTGTTGCCATATAGTGTTACTTTTTTATTTTTTACAAAGATAGAAAATTTTTGTGGCTTTTTACAGGACTTTTCCTCTACCCGATAAAATGAAAATGCGGGCCGAAACGTTCAAACGCCGCCTTGTCCAATGCTTCCTGATGGTCGGGATGGGCAATGCCGATAATGAGCTTCGCGCGTTCCTGAAGCGTTTTGCCATAGAGGTTAACCGCGCCGTACTCGGTTACAAACCAATGAATGTGATTGCGGGTAGTTACGACACCTGTGCCGGGGCTTAGCGTCGGCGCAATTTTACTGACGCCCTTGTTCGTAACCGACGGCATCGCAATAATCGCCTTGCCGCCTTTCGATAGCGATGCACCGTAGATGAAATCAATTTGCCCGCCGACGCCGGAATAGAATACCGTCCCCAGCGAGTCGGCGCCTACCTGTCCGGTAATATCCACCTGCAACGCCGAATTGATGGCCGTTACTTTCGGGTTTTTGGCAATAATCGAGGGCATGTTGGTATACTCGACGTCCATCATCGCCACCATCGGGTTGTCGTCGATAAAATTATAGCAGGTTTGCGAACCCATCAGGAATGTTGACACCATTTTGCCTTTGTCGATCGCTTTGTTAGCGCCGTTAATCACGCCTTTTTCGACCAGCGGCAACACGCCGTCGGCAAACATTTCGGTATGAATGCCCAAATTCTTATGATTGCCCAACTGCGCTAATACGGCATTGGGAATAGCCCCGATACCCATTTGCAATGTCGCGCCGTCTTCAATCAATGCGGCACAGTTTTTACCGATAGCCGTCTCGATGGCATTCGGCTCGGAAAAATGCGCCGGTTCGAGCGGGGCATTGTCTTCAACGAAAAGATCGATTAAATTCATCGGAATCATGGCATCGCCCCATGCGCGCGGCGCTTGTGAATTGACTACGGCAACGACCTTCCCGCCCGACTGGTGAGCCGTCTCAATGGCGGCCAGCGTAGCATCGACCGACGTGCCAAGCGAGACAAACCCGTGCTTATCGGGCGACGACACCTGTATCATCGCCACATGGCAAGGCAAGACGCCGCTACGATACAACTTTTGCGTTTCGCTCAGAAACACGGGAATATAGTCGGCATAACCGGCCTGCACATTTTTTCGCACATTAGCGCCCACAAAAAAAGCATCGTGCTGAAAGATGCCTTCGTACCGCGCCTCCGTATACGGGGCAGGCCCTTCGGTATGCAGGTGATGAATGTGGACATTGTGTAATTCGCCATTATCGCCCCGTTCGCACAAGGCTTTGATCAGCGCCTGCGGAGCGCTGGCCACACTGCTTAAATGGACATGATCGTTTGATTTTACTACTGCCACCGCTTCTTGCGGCGTTACAAATCGGGTTGAAAAATGCATATTCTTTTTAATTTTGGGGGGCAAATGTACGATATTTTTTTGGATCTCGGATGTTGAATTTTATTATCGCGCAGATGCAGCCGGATTATGCCTCATATTTAATTCTTAACAATAACAACAGCCGCCCACAAACTGCGGGCGACTGCCATAAATAGTTCTTAAAATTTTGTAAATTCCTGCGACTACTGCACGCAGCGCCCGCGCCCGCGATAAGGTACCACAGAGGTACAACTTATATTATTACAATTACTGCCGGAGTAACAATTCCACTCCACGACTGGCGCTCCATAATTAACATATACCCGCGTATTCGTACAATCTTTAAGAATAATCTCGAAGCGAGGAATATTCTTACATTCGCTTGAGGTTGATGGGCCTGTAAGAATCATCGAATCGCCATAGGGGTCGTTGAGCCCCGAAACCAAATATCTATCGTCCGCTTGCGCCAGCGTGGGCAATTCCCAACCGGAAGGGCAACTCGGTTTATTCGTGCCGTCATACCATCTTAATCCGTTACACGTGGCACCTACGTTACTTATCCTAAGGTCTTCCGCGAACCACCAGCTACAATCGGAAAATTGTACAATCCGGTACAGTTCATTATCCCGCGCGTCCTTTATCCACGCTTCCCAGTTCTGCGCGCCGCCGCTCCGTTGCTGGCAGAGGTGTGAGGCGTCCTGATACAGGTCGCTGCCGGTATAAGGACAGCCCGACGGTACGGTTAATTCATACGATCCGGCGGAGCGGCTCCATACACCCGCATTGCAAGTATTGTCGTGCACTTCGCGGTAGTAGGTAAAGGCGCCAACGGTGGTCAGTTCGGCGGTCGTAAACGAATAGCCGGCGCTGTCTATATT
>JAIRKX010000137.1 GCA_031259805.1 Prevotellaceae bacterium
TGCACGGCCTTGCGTCAAGGAGCAGATTCCTCCGCTGCGTGCGGTCGGAATGACGCAACACAATGAACTAAGAACTAAGAGTTGAAAGTGGAGAGTGGAAAAATCCACCCCCGCCTGTCGGCACCCCCGCCAGCGGGGGAGAGCTACGCAGGCGGCGCTATACAAGGGCTGCCGCCGCATGGTTGTCCCCCGCTGGCGGGGGTGTCCGTTGGACGGGGGTGGACAGGGCTGCTGGCGGGGGTGCCGACAGGCGGGGGTGGATTTTTCCACTCTCCACTCTCCACTCTCCACTCTCCACTTTCAACTCTCAGTTCTTAGTTCATTGTGTTGCGTCATTCCGACCGGAGTGCGCGAGGAACGAGCGCACGCAGCGGAGGAATCTGCTCCTTGACGCAAGGCCGTGCAAAGCGCCCGGTGCAGGGAATTTTCTATCAACCAGTGAAAACGAATATATCTTAGATGCGTCAGCCCTGTAAAGCGTGCCTTGCGGGGGCGTCCCATAGGCATGAAATGTTTGTAGAGACATAGTAGCCCCCTCGACCCTCGTCCCGTAGGGATGAAATGTGAATTTAGGTTTGGAATAAAGTGTCGTCCCGACCGAAACCACTCGTCCTTTGGGATAAAATGACGTTGAAGGACACTGAGAACCGCTCAGTTTTTCCGGGTAAATCGGCGTAATCTGCGAACAATTCTTCATGCCCTGCGGCATCACTCATCATGCTTCAACAACACCATATTCCTCACATGCGGCGGATGCAGGAACATATCTATCGGTTGGATAGCTGCGACGCGGTAGTCTCCGCAATGCACCACTGCCAGTCCGGAGGCGTGCATACCGAATAATACAATATTCCGTAGTCGTTTCTTTATGGCCGGCGTGCGAGGCGCTATTGTCTGCCGACGAGTCTGTTGGTCTGTGAATCAGGAAATGCCACCGCAGGCGTAAACGTTTTGGCTTCCTCAAACGTCATGTGAGCATAGGCCATGATAATAATCAGGTCGCCCACCCTTACCTTGTGCGCCGCCGCCCCATTGATGCCGATTTTTCCGCTCCCGCGCTCGCCTTTGATAACGTAGGTATCGAGCCGCTCGCCATTGGTAATATTGGAGATCGTTACCTTTTCGTAGGTAATCAGATTGGCCGCGTCCATCAGGTCTTCGTCAATCGAGATGCTACCGATGTAGTGCAGGTTCGCTTCCGTAACAACGGCGCGATGTATTTTGGATTTTAGTACTTCAATTTGCATGATAATGTATAAGGTAAGGTATGATGTTTGTTCAGGGATATAACCGGATGTTGTCGATCAGCCGGACGGGGCGTGCATAGACCGCTACGCAAAGGCGCGTCGGCACACCCTCGAACCAGTGCCCGACCGCTTGCAGGGTTTGCTCGTCGACGATTTCGGCATATTCTACCTCTAACTCGTCATCAGCGTTAATCGTATCAATAACCCATTGCCGGAGGCCATCGACCGTCATCTTCTTCGTTTTGGCCTGCGCCTGCACGAGGGTGGCGGCAATCAGCGGCGCATGGGCGCGTTGGACGTCGGTCAGCAGGGTGTTGCGCGAACTCATCGCCAGCCCGTCAGCCTCGCGCACCACCGGACAGGCTATAATTGTCGGATGCCCGCCCATCTGCGACGCCAGCGACCGGACAATAGCCACTTGTTGGAAATCCTTCTCGCCGAAATACGCATACGTCGGCCGCACAATCTCAAATAAACGGCTCACCACCTGCGCAACGCCATTGAAATGCGCCGGACGGTATTTCCCCTCCATCACCTTCTCCAACCGCCCGAAGGAGAACCGGCGTGTATCCGGCTGAGGATACATTTCCTTTTCATCGG
This sequence comes from Prevotellaceae bacterium, assembly GCA_031259805.1. Taxonomy (GTDB): domain Bacteria; phylum Bacteroidota; class Bacteroidia; order Bacteroidales; family UBA932; genus JAIRKX01. The sequence goes on from JAIRKX010000137.1 coordinate 1,848, forward strand.
GCGCAAACACAATGTCGGCGCCAGAGGCCAGCAGCAGGTCGCAGTCCTGTTTCAGATCGCGCGGGTAGTTGCTTAGGTCGTCGGGATTATTGAATTGCGTCGGGTTCACAAAAATACTGACCACCGTAATCGTACATTGTTTCTTGCATGCTCGGACGAGCGATAAGTGGCCGAAATGCAGTGCCCCCATTGTCGGCACAAAACCAATGGTTTTCTCTTGTTCATGCGCCAACTGCAGCAGTTGGCGGAGCTCCGTAATAGTGTGTACAATCAACATAAGACGGTTATTTGATAAGTAAGCAAAAAAGGGGGATGTTCTGCATCATTGATTGACGATTGCCTTGTTCAGAAAGTCGTTCAGGGGCTTCATCAGGCGATAGTAGCCGGCAGCTTTTTCCACGAAGGAATCGGCGATGAGGTTTTTATCCGGCAGGGCGATCATCACGTAAAAATGTTTACGTTTTAAGTAATCCGCCGCCGGCGAATCCGTGTCGAACCCTTTCGGGACGCGCGTCAGGGTATCGCTGTCGCGGCACAAGTCGCCGAATGCTTGTGTAAATGCTTTATTATCGATGATCTTTTTAAACTGCTCAAACTCGTCGTCAATCGCCACACGCACGGCTTTTAGCACATCGGGCATGGGCATATACAGCCCGCACGAGAGGAAACAATACCCCGGTTCGATGTTCATATAGTAGCCCGACAGGTTGCTGCGCGTCGAGCCTTCGCTATTAAACAACAGCCCGAAGTTGGTTTTATACGGTGATTTGTCGGCCGCAAAGCGGGTATCGCGGGCAATGCGGAACATACTTTTCCGCAGGTCGTAGAAACCGATAGCATCAAATTTATTGATTTCCTCGAGCAACCGCTGGCCTGTATCGAGCACATTTTGCCGGGCTGCCTCGTAGCCGGAGCGGTGGGCGTGAAACCATTCGCGGTCGTTATGCTGCGCAAGGTCTCGTAAAAATTGAAAGGTCGCTTTTTGTATCATTTCGCTGGTTAATTGAAAGGATTATTCCATTAAATTTCGTACAAAGGTATAAGAATTTTTGCAAACTGCTATTTTCCCGTTATCGGATTAACGCCAAAAAGGAAGGCCCTTCGTTCGAGAAGAGCCTGACAGAAAAACACCTTAGAAATGCTCATGAAAATCCGGTAAGCTATCCGAAACGATAATAAATGCGTGAAGATAGTAGCGGAAAAGTTTTTGGACAGGGAACGTCCGAGAATTGAATTTATTATCCATCAAATAAAGTAACACCCACTTCTCGTATTGATTTTAGAATTTTCATTACTTTTGTACTATCATCCGACCAGATTTTTTTATAACATAAAACGCTAACAATCTTATATTATTAGCGTTTTATGTTGCGGTGCGGACGGGACTCGAACCCGCGACCCCGTGCGTGACAGGCACGTATTCTAACCAGGCTGAACTACCGCACCGAGTTGTTTTGGGCGCACAAAGATACATCATTTTTTGAATGTAGCAAAATTTATTTTTATTATGGAGTGCAGGGTGTGGCGGCAAGCTACGAAGTGGCGTAGGTAATAGCGCAGGCTACAGGACTACGTTAAGCGCTCTCGGCATCGAATGCTTAACATAAGATACGCCATTGTACATAGACAATCGCTGTCAGCCAGAGTAGCCAGCAGAGCCGTTGGAGTCGTTTGTTGCGAGGCCGAGCAAAATAGCCGGTCGCGATGGCGGCGATTGGTAATGCGCATAACGGCATCAGGTGGTAGCCGTAAGCCGGATACAGGACGAATCCGGCAGCCAGAAGAATGAACATCCAAATAAAAATAATGCGTATATAAATCGTTTTTGTCCATGCGCCGGATTGTTTGGGCACACCGTGCGCTAATGCCAGCAATATGATCCCTGCCAATACACTCCAAAGAATGAAAACGGACAGGTCAATGTCCGGCATCGTAATGGAGAAATTGGGCAACAGGGCGGCGATATTTTTGGTGGCAGCGGCAATGTCATGTAACGAAAGCCATGAGAATAAAAAGAAGTAGGCAAGAGGTAATGCGCCGCCAATGAGCATCACCACCCAGTCGCGCCATGCCGCTGGTCGCAGGAAAAACACCGCCGCCGGTAGCAGTAACAGCAGTAATAATACGGGCGGAAAGCAAATAGTCGACAGGGAAAAGCAAAACGCCGCTGTAAAAAGTTCACTCAGTCCGGGTGACTTTTGATAGGAGCAGAACAGTGCATTTAATCCGAAAATCACCCCCATCGCCGCCACTTGTGCGCCGGAGAACCACTGCGTCGAAGGAATGGCAGCGGCGGTCAGGATATAGAGTAACGGCAACAAATATCCTTCCGACGGATACAATACATGCCGGTAGTTGAGGAATACGAGCAGCAAGGCCGTTATGAATGTCAGGGCAAATGCCATCCATGTCGATACCGCCGGTTCAAAAAGGCTGCTTATCCACTCCGACGACGGGGCTATGGCGCGGGTATCGATCCACCCCGGCGCACCGGTCGTAAACAGTGCCTGAGGTAGCCATAATACCAGCAGCGTCGCAAAGTAAAAATAGGTGGCAAAAAAGGTGTTCCGTTTTAATATCTCAGCCAGCATACGTGTCTTATTCTTCCGGTGGGACGCTCATGGCGTGATGAGGTTCGGCAGCAGGCGCCGGGGCGATGTCCAGCCCAATGTCGGTACGGCAGTAGCTATCTTGGAATCGAATGCCGGTCAGCGCTGCATACGCTTTTTCACGGGCTACGGCTATGTCGGGCGCCAGCGCGGTAAGAGCCAGTACGCGCCCGCCGGCGGTTACCAGCGTCCCCTCGCGTATCGCTGTGCCGGCATGGAATAGCAGGCTGTCCGGCATGTCCGGCAGGATGTCTATTGGATAGTTTTTCGCGTAGGCTTCGGGGTAGCCGCCCGATACGCATACGACGGTTATGGCGGTGTCGGGAATAATGGCGCAGGATTTTTCGTGCAGGGTGCGGTGGGCTACGCCGTCGAACAGGTCAAGCAAATCGGTCGACAGACGGGGCATGACGGCTTCGGTTTCGGGGTCGCCCATGCGGACGTTGTATTCGATGACATACGGATGGCCGGCGACGTTCATCAGTCCGAAGAACAGGAATCCCCGGTAGTCGATACCTTCCTGCTGCAGGCCGCGGATGGTCGGGCGGATGATTTGCCGTTCGACTTTCTCTCGGAAATCGGGTGTTACAAACGATACCGGCGAAACGGCGCCCATGCCGCCGGTGTTGGGGCCGGTGTCGTGATTGCCGATGCGCTTGTAGTCCTTCGCTTCGGGCAGCAGTTTATAGTGTTCGCCGTCGGTCAGCGCAAAGACAGAGACTTCGATGCCTTGTAGAAATTCTTCGATAACGACCTTGTCTCCGGCCGCGCCAAAGAGTCCTTGCAATATGCGCCGCAGTTGCCGCTTTGCTTCGTCGCGTGATGCGACGATGAGCACGCCCTTGCCGGCAGCCAGTCCGTCGGCTTTCAGGACGTAGGGCGCGGGCAGGGTATCGAGAAATGCGTCGCCGTCGGCGAGGGTATCGCGTGTGACGGTTTGATGTCGCGCCGTAGGGATATGATGTCGTTGCATGAACTGTTTGGCAAAATCTTTACTGCCTTCCAACTGCGCTCCCCGCCGGCATGGGCCGATGAGCGGTATGTGCGCCAACGCGGGGTCGGCGGCAAACCAATCGACCAGTCCGTTGACTAACGGTTCTTCGGGGCCGACGACCACGAGGTTGATTTGTTGTGTCAGCACGACGGCTTTCAGTCCTTCAAAATCGGTGGCTGTAACCGGTACGTTTTCGCCCACCGTCGCTGTGCCGGGGTTGCCGGGGGCGATCCACAATTTGTCCAACCGCCGGCTTTGCGCCAGTTTCCATGCCAGCGCATGTTCCCGTCCGCCGCTTCCTATTAACAGTACACGATAATTCTTCATTTGTAATTTGTAATTTATAATTTTATGGCTTTGCATTTCCATCCTTTCGACCGGATAAATTGTAATACGACCGGCAGGGCGTATCCTAAGTTTCGGGCTGTTTTGCGGGAGTCGTGGAATACGACGATGTCGCCCGGCTGGAGGTGGGTGATAACGCCGCGCACGCAGGCTTTTTCCGACAGGTTGCGACTATAATCGCGACTTAGGACGTTCCACATGATAATTTTGTATCGTTCGCTCAGCATCCGCGCCTGATTCGGGCCGATGCGCGCATAGGGCGGACGAAACAGGTTGCCGCCGATAAAACTGCCGGCAAAGTCGACGTCGCGCAGGTAGGCGCCCGTGTCCATCCCCCAACCTTTCAGATGGCTGTAGGAGTGATTGCCTACGGCGTGGCCGCGACGTTTGATTTCTTCAAATACGTAGGGGTACATTTCGACGTTTTTTCCCAGACAGAAGAAGGTGGCCTTGGCGTTGTACGTATCCAATTGCTCCAGCACCCACGGCGTAATGTCGGGGCTTGGGCCGTCGTCGAAGGTCAAAAAGACGGCTTCTTTCTCGTCGGGAAAGTTCCAGATGTAGGACGGGAAAAGACGTCGAATGAATTGGGGCGGACGGATACGCATGTCATTGTAAAAAGGATTTACAAAGATATATTTTGTTTCGTAACGCGCAAATTGTCCTAACGGGCAATCCTATGCTGTCGCAGGCCATTTTTCATTTATTTGATGTAGTACCGCAGGCCGATTAGCATTTCTATCCGGCCGACGCCTTCGCCGCCGTTTTCGCCGTCGGAGGTGAACGAAGTGGTACGCCCGTTCTCATTCCGTGTGCCGCTATTGATAACGCCGCTAATGGCCGACAGGTTGAAGCCGGCGCCCCAGCGGGCGTCCCATCTATATTCGACGCCCATCGACGATTGAAAAGCGACGGCGCCTCCCGACATGGTTATAAAATAGTGGGGAAAGCGTATTTCGTCTTCCCAGTAGAGGTATCCAACGCCGAAGGAGGCGTCGAAGAGCCATTTCTTTTTTGGTCCGGCTGCCCGCATAACGAAGGACGGGCCGACGTACTGTGTCAGTATATGGCTATTTTGCTTGCCCGAGGCGATGAGGTCTCCGGTCTCTTTGTTAGTGAGCGTGGCCATTTCGCTGCTGTATGCCGCCCGCGAGCCTTGGTAGAGGAGCCGTATGCCCAGTTCGTCGGTAAAGAAATAATTGCCGTGCAGGTTCCACGACACGCCGAAGCGCAGGGAATTGTAGTGTTTTTTCCATCCGGCGTTGAGGCTGGGGGCGATTTTGTTGATGCGCCATCCGATGCCGGCGTCGGCGCCGAAGTTCCAGCGGGGCAGCTGGCGGCGGGGGAGTGTAGCGTAGTAGCTGGCGGCGGAGGAGTCGCCTGCTACGCCTGTAGCGGCGGCGTCCGGGTCGGCAAGCCGCAGGATGGCGCCTTTAAACTGGTGGCAATTGCTGCCGAATAGCGACGGTCGCCGGTGTTCGGTGATGAGTACGGCATTGCCGCCGATTTTTTTTGCTTCGGTCTGCACATGGTTCATCATGGTCAGCGAATCGCAATGCACCGTAGCGCCGCCGTCGGCAACGACGACTGTTCCTAATACCTCCGTGCCGTCGGGAATGGGTTGCGACGGGGTGTAGACAGCCACCTGCGCGTCGGCATCCAATGCCGGATAGGATTTCATCACACTCGTCCCTATCCGCGGCGAACAGGCCGAAAAGGTAAGGATACATAAACTGCTTATAAGAAGAAACTGCTTCATGGTGGTTATTTTTTTCGTTATTATTTTCATTATTTTTTTCATTTTATGGTTCTGCCTTTAGGAAAAAGCAGGTTTCCGGACGATTTTATGGTTTGCCGTATAAAAATAAGCCGGTGATTAAGAAACAGCTTCATGGTGGTCGTTTTGTTTCGTGGTCGATTTGTTCTTGTTTTTCGCCGCACTGTGTTTGGTCGCGGGGGTTCCTTCTTTTTCGTCGGGGCATTCGGAGGCCATGAGCGCTACGGCAGTGGCCAATTTGCCGGTTTCCGCACGGATGGATTGCATGGTGCGTTCGACGATCAGTATACGGTCGGATAGCGGTAACTGATAAATCTGGTTTAATAAGGTTGTGATATGCATAGCTGTTTGAGATTTTGCGCAAAGATAATGATTTTTTGTCAAACGGAGGAAGAAATAAAAACAGCGGGTAATTAATAAAATAATAGTTTTTTTCTTTTCTATAAACATATCATGTTTAACTTTGTACCATTATGAGAAAAAAACTGCTGACTAAAGTCGCAACAAAGTACTTAGGCTATGTTGGCGCTGCTATTGCCGTATATGAATTTGGTGATTGTATGGATTGGTGGTAAATTAATAGTAAAAAACGAAGCATGAAATGAAAAGGAAACTGAAATTATTATGGAAAGACCCCTACCTTATTTTAATCCACTTCCTGTTTTTTGCCGGTCTTTACGAGGGTATCGCTCGTTATGAGGAGTTCACTGTAGAAGGCGGTATAAAATGGGGACTGGTATTGCTCGTCTTTTTATGGACGATGTACCGTTTTTGGAAAGGGGATGGCCGGAAATAGCCGCCGTTTTGCAGACCACTAATAAAAAACGAACGTAATCCGATGGGGGTTGCGTTCGTTTTTTTATGGGGTATATCCTGTGCTTAGTTTTTACTTTTTAAACCTAATGCTTCGATGTATTCGGTTTGTACGACGTTGTTTTGGAAGCGGCAGGCGTCGATGAAGTCGGCCATTGCCTGTCGCGCCATTGCCTGATCCGGTCGGGCTTCGCGGATTTCCGCGTAGGTTGTGCGGGGGGCTTCGGCAAAGGCGATTATGGCGTCCCAGTTTGCGGGCGGGGTAATGGCTACGAACGACGAGCCGTGGAGTTTTTTATAGGGCCAGAATGTCCATCCAATGTTGTTTTCGTTCATCGTGCGGCAGAAAGCGGTCATCCATTCGGGGCGGTTGTGGCCGATTTCGCCCATGTACATGGGGCGGTTGAGGCTGTCGCGGAATTGGATGAAGTGCCGGATGGCGTCGGCTGTCGGTTCGCCGCCGTAGCGGTGGCAGGTGTACATTATACGGTTGTCGCAGGGGGGGTGTGCGAGCGGGTAGAAGTTGCTGTTCCATTGCGCTCCGCCGAGGAGTATGAGGTGGTTTGTGTCGACTTGGCGGATGGCGTCGACGCCTTGCCGGTAGATGTCGGCCAGCCGGTTGTTGAGCAGTTGTACGGTGTCGCCGAAGTAGGGGGCGATGGGTTCGTTGAGCAGTTCGTAGCCGAGGATGACCGGTTCGTTCCTGTAGCGGTCGGCGATGCGTCGCCAGATGTCGCAATAGCGTTGTTGGCTGTCGTTGCTTTCAAAGAGCCATGGGTATCCGTAGCTGTCGTCGATATTGTCGCCTGTTTGTCCGCCGGGGGCGTCGTGCATGTCGAGGATGAGGTAGAGGCCTTCGGCGCGGCACCATTCGACCACTGAGTCGATGCGTGCAAAGCCGTCCTGGGCTGCTGTCAGTCCCATGTAATCTTCGTCGGTGAAGAGTTTGTAGTGGAACGGCAGGCGGACGGTGTTGCTGCCCGTTTGGCGGATAAACCGGATGTCGTCGTGTGTGATATACGCGTCTTTGAAGGCGCGCCAGAAGGCCGCCGTATAGTCCGGGCCAACCAGTTGGCAGAACATTTCGTTGATGAAGCGCGCGGAGTTTGCCTGCCGGAAGCCGAACATGTATCCTTCGGGGTTGAGCCAGTTGCCGAGGTTGGTGCCGCGGATGTGGAGTTGTTCGCCCGATGGCGTAATCAAGTCAGCGCC
>JAIRKX010000185.1 GCA_031259805.1 Prevotellaceae bacterium
TGCGTTGCAGAGGCTCCTTCGAGAGGCCTTGTAATTCGCTAATTTCAGCGCTTATTGGAAAATATTTCCGGTTATTACGCATATCGTTTTCGATTCGTTTTTGGTTTAAACATACAAATGTTTCGCAAAGGTATACTATTTTTTTAAATGAACAATATTTTTTATCTCAATTGCAGTTATTAGTTGTACTTATCGGGTCGGCTACTAAGGGAACTTGGGGGAATAGGGGATACACCTGCGTATGGGTATCTCAAATCGTCAACCCCTACGTGGATGCCGGCGGGGTTTCCATGTTCCATTTTCCTTGTATTTTCAGCGTTTGCTCGATGATGTCGCGGACGCAGCCGCAGCCGCCGTTGCAGGGGGAGATGTATGCGGCTACGGCTTGTACTTCGGGTACGGCGTCGGCCGGGCAACAGGGCAGGCCGCAGTGTTGCATGGGGGCGATGTCGGGCAGGTCGTCGCCGACGAAAATGACTTCGGCGGGTTGCAGTCCGTATTTGCGGCAGAAGTCCGACAGGTCGGGGGTTTTCAGGCGCGAGCGGAGGTAAATGTCCGTATCTTTGACGCCCAGGGTCGTAAAGCGTCGGACGATGGTCTCGGACGCGCCGCCGGTGATAATTGCAATCGGGTAGCCGGCGTCTACCGCTTCGCGGATGGCCAGCCCGTCTTTGGCATTGTAGGCGCGCAGCAGGTCGCCGTTATCGCTGACCTGCACCGTGCCGTCGGTCAGCACGCCGTCGACGTCGAAGGCAAAGGCTTTTATGGTGTGCAGTTTTTTCTTGTAATGATTCATCGTGTATTATTTTCAGTCGTGAGAAGGGTAGGGGGTCGGTGCGTTGCGACCGATTCGGGCCGACAGTGCGGCGTATAATGTCCGGTATTCCGGCGGCAGCGCCGACAGTTGCGTCGCCATGGTATCGCGGTCGTGGCGCGCGGCCGGGCCTGTTTGTACGTCGCGCGGGTGGGGGGCGGCAAAGGCTTTGTCGACCGTTTCGCAGACCAGCGGACGGAATGTCGAAAAATGTGCGCCCGACAGGTCGGCGGCTACTGTGAGCAGGTAGTTGACAAAGTTGCAGGCAAAGACCGCCGCCGTGTGCAGTTGTAGCCGTCGTGCGCTGTCGGCCTCCCGCACATCCGGCGATAGCCGTAGCGCATAAGTCCTCAGCAGGGCGAGCGTGGCCTCGTCGCGGGCTTCGATAAACACAGGTACGGACGCCCAGTCGATAGTCATGCGCGACCGGCTAAATGTCTGCATCGGGTAGAGCACGCCGGCGCGGGGGCAGGCGTCGAGCGTCGACAGCGGCGCCGAGCCGGCGGTGTGGACTACCGGCGCGTCGGCGGCATGGAGGCGGTCGGCTACCTCGCGAATAGCCGAGTCGGTAACGGCGATAATGTAAAGGTCAGCCGGCAGCAGGTCATCGACCCTGTCCGTTGCCTGCGCCCCGACGGCTGTCGCCAGCGCCTGTGCATGGGCGAGGGTGCGGCTGCTTATTTGCACGATATGTGCGCCCCGCGCCCGGAAGGCGTGCGCCAGATGGGTGGCCACATGGCCGCTGCCGATGATTGAGATTCGATGCATGTTACTGCAGGCGGTTTACGATGTCGCGAATGCGGAGCGTCTGCGCTTCGTAGCCCGGCTTGCCGAGGAGGGCAAACATATTGTTCTTGTAGGCTTCGACGCCCGGCTGGTCGAACGGATTTACGCCCAGCATATAGCCGCTGATACCGCAGGCTTTCTCGAAGAAGTACAGCAATCCGCCGAGGGCGTAAGCGTCTAACTGCGGGATTTCGATACGGACGACCGGAATGCCGCCGTCGGTGTGCGCCAGCAGCGTCCCCAGTTCGGCCATCCGGTTGCATTCGCTGATGCGTTTGCCGGCGATGAAATTCAGCCGGTCGAGATTCTGTATATCGGCGGGGACGGTGAGGCCGCTGCGTTCGCTCCCGATGCTGACGACCGTCTCGAACAGGCTGCGTTCGCCTTCCTGCAGGTACTGCCCCATCGAGTGCAGGTCGCCGGTGAAGTCGACCCCGGCGGGGAACACGCCTCGTCCCTCCTTGCCTTCGCTTTCGCCGTAGAGTTGCTTCCACCATTCGGTTACATAGTGCATTTTCGGATGATAGTTGACCAGCACCTCGATCTTTTTCCCCTGTGCGTAGAGCGCGTTGCGGATGGCGGCATACCGGACGGCGGGGTTGTCGGCGCTTCGCACGGCGGTTGTGCGGCTCATGTCGGCGGCGCCCTTGACGAGCGCCGTCACGTCGAATCCGGCCACCGCCACCGGCAGCAGCCCGACGGGAGTCAGCGCCGAAAAGCGCCCGCCGACATCGTCGGGAATGACAAACGTCGTATAACCTTCCTGCGCAGCCAGCGTCCGCAGTGCGCCGCGCGAGCGGTCGGTGATGGCCACGATGCGGTCGCGCGCGCCGGCCTTACCGTACCGTTCTTCCAGATGCTGCTTCAGCAAACGGAAGGCAATAGCCGGTTCGGTTGTTGTTCCCGATTTGGAAATGACGATACAGGCCGTCTGCCGCGTTTGCAGCACTTCGAGCAGTTCGGCCAGATAATCCTCTCCGATATGATGTCCGGCAAAGACAACCAACGGATGCCGGCGGGCGGGCAGCAACGCCGCAAAACTGTGCGACAGCGCGTCGATAATGGCCTTCGCCCCCAGATACGACCCGCCGATGCCGATGACCACCACCACGTCGGCGCACGACGACAGCCGCCCGGCAGCCGTTTGCACGGCGGCCAGCTCGTCGTCGTTAATCGACGCGGGCAAGTCGACCCATCCTAAAAAGTTATTGCCTTTGCCCGTCCGCGATGCGAGTGTATCGAACGCCTGCAAGGCTTTTTCCTGTTGCGTCGCCCATTCCTTTTCCGAAATAAAAGCAACGGCTGATTTTACATTCAGTGTAAGCATTTGTTAATTATTCATGATAAGTTGCAAAGGTAGAATTTTATTCGGGAACGGGCAAGAGCCTCCCCTGATTCCGCAGGGCTGACGCATCTAATACATATGTGATGATGTGGTAAAATGCGCTACGCGCGGTGAAAAAGGGCGAAATGCGCTACGCGCGGTGAAAAGGTGAAGTGCGCTACGCGCGGTGAAAAATGGTGAAATGCGCTACGCGCGGTGAAAAAGGGTGAAATGCGCTGCGCGCGGTGAAAAGGTGAAATGCGCTACGCGCGGTGAAAAGGTGAAGTGCGCTACGCGCGGTGAAAAAGGGCGAAATGCGCTACGCGCGGTGAAAAGGTGAAG
>JAIRKX010000214.1 GCA_031259805.1 Prevotellaceae bacterium
CCGAAGTTGTCAGCTTATTATCGGAGACATTCCAATTGCTATTGGAAGTATTCAGTTCGAGAATTAACTGGTCGTCAGTAAGTTGGGGGGGGGGGGGGTATAATTATATATAAAAAAAAACGACGTCGCTTCGGCGTCCGAGAGAAGCGAAGCAGGTACAGTCGGATGTTTTGTCGTATTCATTTTATCTTTATTCCGTGTTTGAAAGTACAAATGTACGCATCTTTTTTAATGAACAGATACTTTTTTGCATTTTCTCGGATTTTTTTTGAGGAAGGGGCGTATGTGGCGCACTCCTGCCGTTCATCGCTCATCCATCGCCCGGCTAGACGTCAGGGACAGATTTATTTTGCCGTCTGTAGCGGCACGCTTCACATTAAATTATTTTTCGTACTTTTGCAAACTAAATAACACAACAATATGGCCTCTCTATTTGAACGTATCCCCTCCGAAGGACTGACATTCGACGATGTGCTGCTGGTGCCGGCGGCTTCGACCGTGCAACCGCGCGAGGTGAATGTTAATACGCTTTTCTCGCGACATATTCCGTTGAGCGCCCCGATTGTATCGGCGGCCATGGACACGGTTACCGAAGCCGATGTAGCCATTGCCATTGCCCGCGAGGGCGGCATCGGCGTAATCCATAAAAATATGAGCGTCGAACAGCAGGTCGAGCAGGTGCGGAAAGTCAAACGCGCCGAAAACGGAATGATATACGACCCGATTACCATCCACCGCCATGCCACTATCGGCGACGCGCTGAAACTGATGTCCGAAAACAGAATCGGCGGCATTCCCGTAGTCGATGAAAACAATTACCTGACGGGCATTGTGACCAACCGCGACCTGCGTTTTCAGGAAAACCTCTCGACGCCGATCACCGACGTGATGACCTCCGAACACCTGATTGTAACCAAACACGGCAGCGATTTACAGGAAGCCACGCAGCTCCTGCGGCAATACAAAATCGAAAAACTGCCGGTGGTCGACGACGAGGGCAAGCTCGTCGGCCTGATCACCTTTAAAGATATCACCAAAATCAAAGACAACCCCACCGCCAGCAAGGACGCCAAAGGACGATTGCGCGTGGCTGCCGGCGTCGGCGTCAATGCCCATACGCTGACGCAAATAGAAGCGCTGGCCGGCGTCGACGTCGATGCGGTCGTGATCGATACGGCGCATGGCCATTCGATACATGTCGTCAATATGCTGCGGGAAGTCAAACGGCGCTTTCCCGACATGGAAGTCGTCGTAGGCAATATCGTTACCGGCGCGGCGGCGACGGCGCTGGTCGACGCCGGCGCCGATGCGGTGAAGGTCGGCATCGGGCCGGGATCGATTTGTACGACGCGCGTGGTCGCCGGCGTCGGCGTACCGCAACTGTCGGCCATCTACAATGTGGCGCAGGCGCTCAAAGGTACGGGCGTGCCATTGATTGCCGACGGCGGCATCCGCTATTCCGGCGACATCGTCAAGGCGCTGGCCGCCGGCGCTGACACCATTATGGCCGGCTCGCTGTTTGCCGGCGTCGAAGAATCGCCGGGCGATACGATTATCCTCAGTGGACGCAAATTTAAATCCTATCGTGGCATGGGCTCGCTCGACGCCATGCAAGACGGCTCGAAAGACCGCTATTTTCAAGATATGGAAGACGACGTAAAAAAATTAGTCCCCGAAGGCATCGTCGCGCAAGTGCCGTATAAAGGAACGCTCTCCGAAGTCTTTTACCAACTCATCGGCGGACTGCGCGCCGGCATGGGCTATTGCGGCACGCCGAATATTGCCGCCTTACGGCACGCCGAATTTATCCGCATTACCGCCGCCGGCATGATCGAAAACCACCCGCACGACGTAACCATTACGCGCGAAGCGCCGAATTATAGCCGATGAACATGATGTGTAAAGCGAGATGAAAAAGATAACAGGGATAAAAAGGATGAAGTGGCCGGGAATGTTACTGTGGATGTTGCTATGGGCGGCAGGCGGAACGCTCGGAGGATCGTGCACGGACAAAATACCGGAGGCCAAAGTGGCCGAAATCAATGGCAAGAAATTGTTGCTGTCGGAGGTGAAGGGTATTTTCCCATCCGGCATTTCGGCCGACGACAGTCTGGCGCTGTTACGTAACTACGTCCACAACTGGGCGCGAAAGCAGTTGATTGCCGGCATCGCCGAGCAGCATTTAACCAAAGAGCAAAAAGACGTATCGCAGGAACTGGAGGACTACCGGCTGTCGCTGCTCATTTTCCGTTACGAAAAACTGTACTTGGAAAGCCGGTTCGACACCCTGGTGAGCGACGCCGAAACAGATGCGTTTTATAATGCCGCCCCACAAAATTTTATACTGGATAAACCCATCGCCAAAGCCCTGTTCATAAAAGTAGCGGAAGACATCCCCCAAATACGCCAAATCGACCGGCTCTACCATTCGAGCCGGACGGAAGACAGGGAAGCCCTGTCGCGAATATGCTCCAACATCGCGGAAATATATACCGACTTCGACGAACGGTGGATAAGCGCCGAATTTCTTGCCGAAACCCTGCCCGTCGACAGCAAGCAAATCGAAACAGGGTGGAATAACGGATTCTTTACCGCCGAAGCAAACGGCTATAAATACTATGTACATTTATATGAAATGCGTATGGCCGGCGCACCGTCGCCCGTAGAATACGAACGCGAAAACATTGCCCGCATCATCCGCAACCGGCGCCACCGCGAAATGCTGAAAAATCTCGAAAATACCATCTTCAACAATGCTTTAAATCATAATCAACTCAAAATATATATCGACGAATAATGATGCGTAAAATTTTATATACGGGAATCGTGCTCCTCCTTGCCTCCTACGGCACAACGGCGCAAAACGGCGCAATCGACAAAATAATAGCCGTCGTAGGCAACGAAATGATATTGTATTCCGACATCGAATCGGAAGTCAACCTGATGCGGATACAGGGCGTAATATCCGACAGAAACATCCGCTGCGAAGTACTGGAAAGTATGCTGCTGCAAAAGCTGCTGCTGGCTCAGGCGCGCATCGATAGCCTGAAAGCCACCGACGACGAAGTAGACATGCAACTCGACCAGCGCCTGCGAATGATGATCGCACAATTAGGCGGCGAAAAAGCGGCGGAAGACTATTTTCACAAACCGCTCTTCCAACTGAAACGGGAATGGCGCGAAACCATCCGCGAGCAAATCCTCACCCAACGCATGCAGTCGATGCTCATGAAAGACATCCCCATCACGCCCGACGAAGTGAAAAAGGCCTACAAAAAAATGGCGAAAGACAGCTTGCCGATCATCCCCATCCAATACGTACTGCGCCAGATTGTGGTGCTCCCCCCCGCTGCCGACGCCAAATTCGATGTGCGCGAACGCCTGCTCGAACTGCGCGAACGGATTGTAAAAGGCGAAAAGTTCAGCACGCTGGCCATCCTCTACTCCGAAGATCCGGGAAACCGTATGCGGGGCGGGGAACTGGGACTGCGCCCGCGGCAGGAATTAGCCGCCGCCTTTGCCGACGCCGCCATGGCGTTGAAGCCCGGACAGGTGTCGCCGATTGTCGAAACGGAATTTGGCTTTCACCTCATTCAATTAATCGAAAAGGAAGGCGACATGTTTAACGCACGACACATCCTGATGCGCCCGCAATATACGTCGGAAGACCGGACAACCGCATTCCGAATATTAGACAGCATCGCCACCATCGTAAAAGCTGGCGACCTGACGTTCGAGCAAGCCGCGCTGAGACTCTCGCAAGACCCCAAAACAGCCGCTAACGGCGGGCTGATTGTAAATGAACACAACCTCTCGTCGCGGTTTGAAAAAGACCAGCTACATCCGGCCGATTACGGCGTATTACGCGACATGCAGCCGGGCGACATCTCCGCCCCGTTCGAAACAACCGATAAAATGGGCAACACCCAATACAAAATCCTGCAATTAGTCGAACTCATTCCCTCCCATCCGGCCACAGTGGACGACGACTATGCCGTGATCCATCAACTGGCCCAACAACAGCAGCAACAACACGCATTCAACACATGGATCATACGAAAGCAGGCATCCACCTACATCCGCCTCGACGACGATTTCAAACAATGCACCTTCCAACACGCCGGCTGGGTGAAATAGAAAGTAAGAATACAAGCGAAGAACTTCGCGACAAAAATGTACAATAATCCTTTTAAAAAGCGCCTTGTACTACTCCTCGCCGCTCTACTGTCGTGGTCGCTGGCGGCACAGGAAGCGACGACGGAGGACAGCCGGAAACTGGTGGAAATCCTTCATGTTGATCGTGTCAAAAGCATGGTGCATGAGGGGAAAACAATCAACCGCCTGTTGGGAAACGTACAACTGATGCACAACGGGGCGCTGATGTCGTGCGACAGCGCCTACCTGTTTTCATCGTCGGAATTTGAAGCCTACAGTCGTGTTACGATTGTACAGAACAGCACGTGGCTCTTCGGCGATTTCCTGCATTACAACGGTCGCAGCAACATCGCGCAGGTGCGCGGTAAACTGGTACGCCTGCTTGACAGTACCGCTACCCTGCGTACGCAACATCTGGATTTTAATACGAAAGACAATATCGGGCATTTCTTCAATGGCGGCGTCATCGACAATAACGACAGCCAAATCGAAAGCATACACGGATACTACTATTCCAACGACAAACTGTTTGTGTTTACCGACTCGGTGGAAATGCACAACGAAACCTACGACATTCGTTGCGAAGCGGGGAATTACCACACGCGCACCGATGTCGCCACGTTCCTTGCGCATACCAGCATCTGGCACAAGGACGGCTTCCTGTCGTGCGATTACGGTTGGTATGATAAAAAACGCGACTATTTTTATTTCTCACAGAATGCCTATATCCTGTCGAAGGAGCAGGAGATTTGGGCCGACAGCGTTTTGTACGACCGGCGTGCAGCGATGGGCGACCTCTACGGGCATGTACAGGCGCTCGACACCGTGCAGCAATCTATTGCGTTCGGCAACGAAGCACATTTCTTTGAAGACCCGCAACGGCTAACGCTCACACGACAGGCGGCCGTAGCCTATTATACGAACGAAAACAACCAGCCCGACACCCTGTTTATGCGTGCCGACACCATCCGTTTTATCACCGAATGCCACCCCAAAATATGCCCGCCGGATACCGTCGTACAACCGACCGCCGA
>JAIRKX010000081.1 GCA_031259805.1 Prevotellaceae bacterium
AATATGGAGACAACGAATAAATCATTTGATGCGGTAGGCTTCATGCGCCAACAAAGAGATTTGTTAAGTGTGAAATTGTCAAAAATGACAAAAAAAGAAATCATTGCCTATTTCAAAAAACGCGCCTTGCAATCGCATGTAAAGCCATGTGCATAATCTCAATCCGTTCAGTCGAGGTTTAATCTCTGCCGGACTATAGAATAGACAACGCCGCCCGCATACAAATGCGGGCGGCGTTGTGTTTATGGGTGAAACGATTCTTTACAGTCTTGCTTCTACGGCTTTCCAGTTCACAATTTTCCAGAGTTCCTTTAAATGGTCGGCGCGGCGGTTTTGGTAGTCGAGGTAGTAGGCATGTTCCCACACGTCGAAACCTAACAGCGGCTTCAGGCCTTTGGTGACCGGATTGCCGGCGTTGACTTCCTTGACGATGGAGAGGTTGCCGTCCTTGTCGGCAGCCAGCCATACCCATCCCGAACCAAACAACCCTGCGCCGGCGCTTTCAAATTCCTTTTGGAAATTGTCGAGCGAGCCGAACGCGGCGGTGATCGCCGGCGCCAGCTTGTCCGGCAGATGGCCGCCGGCTGGTGGGGCAAATTGCGTAAAGTAGAGGTTGTGGTTCAATATTTGTCCGGCATTGTTAAAAACGGCGCCGTTCGACTCTTTGACTATCGCCTCAAGGTCGGCGTTTTCAAACTTTGTACCCGCCACCAGATTGTTCAAGTTGTTTACGTAGCCCTGAAGATGCTTGCCATGATGAAATTCGATGGTTTGTTTGCTGATTATCGGTTCCAGGGCATCCGTTGCATACGGTAATTGTACTAATTCAAATCGCATAGTCTGTTTGTTTTGATTAATTTAGTCCTTCAAATAAACGGACAGCATCCAAATTTTCTTTTCAAATTGCTTGATTCCATGATTGGCCAGCGAGACCGTGCCATGGTCGCCCGCTCTGATGGCCAGTGCATGCAGTTCACGCAATTGGGCTACAAGAAGCTGTAAGGTTCCCAACACATGGTTTACTCCGGTTTTCCAATCGAAAACACCCGACACTTCTTTAATTGTCGCCGTTTTCAGGTATACCGAGAACGTATTTGCCGGCACGCCGCCAAGCATCACAATCCGTTCGGCTACTTCGTCGACTTTTTCGGCCACATCGTCGTAATATTCTTCGTACAGGCCGTGCAGTTCGTAGAACTTGTCGCCTCGAATATTCCAGTGCAGCCCCCGCAGGTTGGTGTAAAAAACCTGATAGTTAGCCAACAGACCGCCCAATTTTTCAATCACCGGATTAACCGCTGTGATTTCTAATCCTACTTTGTTTTTTTCTGTGCTCATAGTCATTTAATTTTTGAGTTGTACATTTCTTTTATATTTTCATTTATCGTCTGCAAATGTACAACAAAAATTCCACTTGTCAAGTTGATTTTAGTTATGCGATAATAGATGTTGTTTATTTTTTGTTCGTCGATGGTGTGAAACGCAGTGCGTGCCTTCGGACACTCCTCCGAGGCGCGCATTCCGTTTCACGATTTATTATTACTTTTGCAGCATGAATAGTAAGCATAAAATAGCAGTATGTCCGGCGGCAGCAGGGGCGGCGAGGGTGTTGATTACCGGCGCCAGCGGGTTTGTGGGCGGTCATTTGGTGGAGGCGGCGCTGGCCAACGGGTATGAGACGTACGCGGGGGTACGGGCGTCGAGCAGCCGGGAGTATTTACAGGATTCGCGCATTCATTTTATCGACTTGCCCCTTTCGGATGCCGGACGGTTAACGGAATCCTTGCGGCAGTTCCGCGCGGCGCATGGGGCGTTCGATTATGTGATTCATGCGGCGGGCATCATCAGCGCTACCGACCGGTCGCAGTTCGAGCGCATTAATTTCGGTTTCACGAAGCATCTGGCCGATGCGCTGATTGCCGCCGGTATGACGCCAAAGAAATTCATTTACATCAGCAGTCTTTCGTCGTTCGGGCCGGGCGACGGCGTATCGCAACGCCCTATCCGGCACGACGACACGCCGCGTCCAAATACCGCTTACGGACAAAGCAAACTGAAGGCGGAAGAGTACCTGTTTTCGTTACCGGCGTTTCCTTTTATCATCATGCGACCTACGGGCATCTATGGCCCGCGAGACAAGGGCTATCTGACCTATATCAAAATGGTCGATAACGGTTTTGTGCCGCTTTTAGGACGTCGTCCGCAATACATTACGTTTATTCATGTCCGGGATTTGGCGAAGGCGGTTTTTGCCGCATGCGTGTCGCCCCTGTCGCGCCGCGCGTATTTCATCGCCGACAATGAGGTGTATACCACAAAGGAATATGCGGCTATCATCAAAAAGCATTTGGGTAAAAAACGGCTGGTGTCCGTATCATTCCCGTTGTGGTTCGTCAAAACGGCGTTTTACACGGTAGACCGGCTGTATGGCTGGTTCGGTCGCACGCCGGCGTCGATCAATGCCGATAAATATAATATTCTAAGCGCCCGAAGCTGGATCTGCGATACCTCGCCTCTCCGCGCCGACCTGCATTTTACCCCCGATTACCGCCTCGACGAAGCGACCAAAGAAGTGATCGACATGTATAAGAAAGATGGGTGGCTGTGAGTTGATGTATGATGTATGAGGTATGAGGTATGAGGTATGAGGTATGAGGTATGATGTATGATGTATGAGGTATGAGGTATGAGGTATGAGGTATGATGTATGAGGTATGAGGTATGAGGTATGAGGTAGGATGTAGGATGTATAAGAAAGATGGATGGCTGTGAGCAGGGTAAGGGTGCAAGGCCAATCTGCACAGCTATCCCTGCATCCCTGCTAAAGCACACTAAACGCTACGGTGAGGCCGGCCATGACGATCGACACCATGCTCATCAGTTTAATCAGGATATTGAGCGACGGGCCGGAGGTGTCTTTAAACGGGTCGCCGACCGTGTCGCCGACAACCGTCGCCTTATGGTTATCCGAGCCTTTGCCGCCGAAATGTCCTTCTTCGATAAACTTCTTGGCATTATCCCACGCGCCGCCGGCATTGGCCATAAATACGGCCAGCACAAAGCCCGTCGCGCAGCCGCCGATGAGCAGCCCCATCACGCCGGCTACGCCAAACAGCAAGCCGATGGCTACCGGAATGGTAATCGCCAGCAGCGAGGGCAGCAGCATTTCGCGTTGCGCGCCTTTGGTCGAAATCGCCACACAGCGGGCATAGTCGGGCGTAGCGTCGCCGGTGAGGATGCCTTTGATTTCGCGGAATTGACGGCGCACTTCCGCCACCATGCTCTGGGCGGCGCGACCGACGGCATTCATCGACAGCCCGCAGAACAGAAACGCGGTCATCGCGCCGATAAATGCGCCGACGAGCACCTTCGGGTTCATTAGATCAATCTGAAAATAACTCATCAGGTCGGGAATGGTAGCGTCCGACACGGCTACTTCCCGGCCTGCAGGCAGTGTCAATGTCTGTTGCCCGATATGCTGCAATCCGATTTTTATTTCTTCGATATAAGAGGCCAGCAACGCCAGCGCCGTCAATGCCGCCGAGCCGATGGCAAAGCCCTTGCCGGTAGCGGCGGTCGTATTACCTAACGCATCAAGCGCATCGGTACGGCGGCGCACTTCGGGATCGAGTTTACTCATTTCGGCATTCCCGCCGGCATTGTCGGCAATCGGCCCGTAGGCGTCGGTCGCCAGCGTGATACCAAGGGTCGAAAGCATTCCCACGGCGGCAATCCCAATGCCGTACAGTCCCAGACTCAAATTGGCCGCCGTCATCATGTGCGGAATATCAAACTGAATGGCGCAAAGGTAGGCCATAATAATCGCCGCGCCGATGGTCAGTACCGGAATGGCCGTCGAAATCATGCCTGTTCCGATGCCGGAAATGATGACCGTTGCCGGCCCGGTCTCCGCGCTTTTGGCGATCCGCTGCGTCGGCTTATAGGAATGCGACGTGTAGTACTCCGTTACCTGCCCGATGATGATGCCGGCCACCAGCCCGCTGATGACGGAAAACGACAGGCCTATCCAGTTTTGAATGTCCAGCGCATACAGAATACCGAATGCCGCTATCGCAATCAGCGCCGAACTGGTATTTACGCCCCGTCCCAGCGCCCGCAGCAGTTGCTGCATGCCCGCGCTTTCTTTAGTGCGCACTAAGAAGATTCCCAAAATCGACAGCACGATACCCACCGCCGCAATCAGCATCGGGGCAAAGACGGCTTTCAACTGCATGTCGCCGCCGGAGATGTAAAACGCCGACGCGCCCAATGCCGCCGTAGCTAATATCGAACCGCAGTAACTCTCGTAGAGGTCGGCGCCCATGCCGGCTACGTCGCCCACGTTGTCGCCCACGTTGTCGGCAATCGTAGCGGGGTTGCGCGGGTCGTCTTCGGGGATGCCGGCTTCCACCTTACCGACAAGGTCAGCCCCCACATCGGCGGCTTTAGTATAAATGCCGCCGCCCACGCGGGCAAACAGCGCCTGCGTCGACGCCCCCATGCCGAAGGTCAGCATCGTGGTCGTAATAATCACCATCTTCTGCGCCTCGGTAACACCGGCCACAAACCAATCCAATATAAGATACCATAACGAAATGTCGAGCAGTCCCAGCCCGACGACCACCAGCCCCATGACCGCACCGGAGCGAAATGCCACACGCAGTCCGTGATTCAGCGAATGCTGTGCGGCATTGGCCGTACGCGCCGACGCAAACGTCGCTGTCTTCATGCCTATAAATCCCGCCAGTCCCGAAAAGAACCCGCCGGTAAGAAACGCAAACGGAACCCACGGATTCTGCACCCCGAAACCATACGCCAGCACAGCAAAGAACACCGCCAGCACGACGAACACAATCACCACGATGCGGTATTGTTGTTTCAGATACGCCATCGCGCCTTCGCGTACATAGCGGGCAATGGATTTCATGGTATCGTTGCCTTCGCTTTCCTTCATCATCATCCGAAAGAAATAATACGCAAAGCCCAACGCTAATAAAGAAGCTACAGGAATGAACCAAAAGAGTTGTTGAGTTGTCATCAATATAATTGTTTAAAAATTTAAGGGTGCAAAGATAGCGATAAATTAGAAATTAGGCATTGCCTGCTGGGGTGCGGAGCAGGGCTGACGCATCTAAAATATATGTGATGATGTGATGATGTGGCGAAATGCGCTACGCGCGGTGAAAAGGTGAAGTGCGCTACGCGCGGTGAAAAGGTGAAAAGGTGAGACGCACGTCATTCCGACCGGAGCACCCGCAGGGTGCGGAGGGAGGAATCTCTCGACCGGAGCGCACCCGCAGTGGATTGCTTCGTCGCGGAACTCCTCGCAATGACGCGCTTCGTCGCGGAGCAATCCGGAAATAGCAAATGTGCCGGTGTGTAATTATTGTCCGTTTTTCGTACAACGAACAGCCTTTAATACAGCATTGTACTTTTTGCTTGTATAGGCGCTCATTTCTACTTGTATGAATATCGGACATTACTCAAGTACGCCGTAGTCACTACGCGGGCACGTAGTGATGACTATCTCATAAAAAAATGACCGCACTTTGTTTAAACAAAGTACGGTCATGGATAAATACGGGGAATGCATCCCCGCGTAGAGCGCAGGCTATTCGCTTTACGTTACCAATGTCTCGGCGGCGATAAATGTGGCGTTCAACTTGGCGTCGATCAGCGGATAGCCCAAGCCGGGCACGATTGGCGTAGCGACGTCGATGGTTTCGGTACAAAGGCCCGACAGATTGTCGAGTTTCAAGTTCCCTACACGGAGTGAAAAAAACGTGGAATGGTTCATCGTATTTATTTTAAAAAATTTAGTTTGAATATATTTTGTGGCAGGTAGCCGGAGCCAAAACCATGCCGCAAGTCTGCAGGGAGG
>JAIRKX010000047.1 GCA_031259805.1 Prevotellaceae bacterium
GAAAAGTGTTTTTTTGCTGTTTTTGTTACTCATTTGTTACCCGTTGCTTGTAAAATATAGGCTTTTTTATTATGTATAAGATTGTTATAATTTTTATGTTACTTTTCTCTTAGTTCTTAGTTTTAACTTTCACCCTTTCACCGCGCGTAGCGCACTTCACCGATTTCGCTATTTTAAAAAAGGTGCATGTCGAACAGCGAATAACTGAGCGTTACTGCGCCGCGCATGGGAAGCATGTGATATTCGAAATAGTGATACTCCGGTTTAAAAACATCTTTGAAACCCGCCATAAACCGCAGGCCGAGATGCAGCCGGCGAATAATTTGCAACTCGTAGCCGGCAATGACGCCGGCATCCCAGTTGTCTAAACTGGAGGTGAACGACAGGATTCGAGGATGCTCGGAGTTGACCGGCGACGCCACATAGTCGGGGTCATGGCCGATATAGCCTTTTCGGGCGATGGTCTCAAACTCGCGGGAGAGCACAAAGGCATAGTATCCGCCCAGAATAACGGTATGCGGGCCATGTCCGAAACGATATTTGGCATAGAGCGGCACTTCGATCATCGTAAATGACATGTTCATTTGGGCAGTGCCCGAAAAGTACTGGATGAGGTCGTCACTGCCTGTGAATTTCTGGTTTTCGACCCGTGCATCGGCTTTCATGCCAACGGTTTTATAATTCAGTTCCACGCCCAACGAGAAGGCCTGATACAACGGGAAGGAGCATTTTGCCCCCAATGAACCGTTCAACTGCGGGTACGCATTCGTCGCACTTGGGATATTCTTTAGCGGATAGGGTACAGCGCCGCCAATATTGACGCCCACCTGCACCCCAAGCGACAGCATGTGATTACCCCACCATACAGTCGTATCGCGCCCCTGCGCTCCGGACGACAAGCCGGCTAAGAGAAATAACAGCCCGCACGCCGGACGAAAAAAGCGTTGGGATAAGAATGATATGCTAAAACTTCTATACATATTTTTTTGAGTGATGAGTTACACTTTAGGCTATTGAACGCAGGCCTTCAGCCTGCACTATCGGACGCCAGTAGCTTGCGCTTTACACTTAATGCAGCATCATTAATCGTTCGAGGATGGCTTTGCTGATAATACGATAATGCGGTTCATAGCGCTGTTCGTAGGCTTTGCTGTGGTGTACGGCATAGTGGCCGGACTGCAAAACAGCCTGCAGTGCGGCCTTGTCAGCGGCATAATCGGGGATAGAAAGGGGCATGGCGTCCAGAATGCGTATAATTTCATTCCATGTATCGACCCATGCCTCCGGCGGCGGCGCGACGGTGCGGTGAGCGCTTTCGATAAAGGCGTATAAGAATGTCCGGTAGTCCACCCTGTTTTCCTTCAATACGCAAAGATCGACGCGGTAGAAACGGCCTTCCCCTCCGGTGGCTTCCGCCCATTCGCCCGTACATTCGCCGCACAACGCCAGTTCCTGCTGCAAATAGCGGTCGACCGAAGTCGTATCTTTGATTAAATGTTCGGGGCCGAAATAATCCTGAAAGAAGTTTTTGTAAATATCCGTCAGGCGCGATTCGGGATAGCGCTGCATCTGCCGGCTGATGGCGCCGATGATGCCGGCGGTATCCGGTGGCGGGGCGAAAAAATATCCGTTGCCGTGCCGGAAAACCTTACCGATGCCCGGCCAGGCAATGTGCATGCCGGCTATCGGGATACCCTGTTCCGCCACGTAGGCCAGCGTCGCCTGCCGCGCCCGCACCGCCTCTTCGGGATTCGCATCGTAGACGACCGCCACCTCCGGATGGGGCATTTGCACGGCCATAGCATGAGTCAGGTCGCCCCAAATAAGTAGCCGTTCCCCGCCCGATTCCAGCAAGTACATCGTATGGCCGGGCGTGTGGCCGTACGCGGCAAGGCCATATATGCCCGGCAGCAGAGGCGCGGCGGACTCCCCTATTTTCTTTGGATGAAAAAGAAACAACTGATGTGCATAGGAGGTAATGACGCGCCGCGCATTCCAAAACCCGCCGCGCCGGTCGGCCGGCTGGCGATTCATTTCCTCATCGCTCGTCCAATAGTCATGTTCGTCTTTCGAGAGATAGACCGTTGCGCGGGGAAAAGCGTTTCGTTCCCCTTCCTTCTGCATCATGCCGAGGATATGTTCGCCGTGCATGTGCGTAAGCAGCACCACATCGACGTCTTCGGGGCGCACGCCAAGTTGCCGGAGATTGTCTTCCATGCGTCGCCCAAAACCGGCATCTACTAATATTGTTTGACCCGGTAGTCGGATTAAAAAGGCATTGACGGCGTTGGGTACAGCGCTGTCGGGCGCATACTGCGCCAGCATTTCCGGCGTAGCGCCGAGCAGAATGGATACATCTGCACCCTGCTGCCCTTCCGATAGCAGACTGACCTCTGCCTCCCCTATTTGACAGGTAAAAATCGATGGCCCGTCTTGTGCCATCGTCATCGCTGCCGCACTTGTGATAGCGATCATCAGTAAAAAGGTTTTTTTCATGTTTTATAACTTTAGTTCTTTCAGAAAAACAAAGGTCAGAGGTCGTCCCATAAGATTGAAAACCGGTGAATATATACAGTGGAATGCTTAATGGCCGCGTGTTGCGATGCCTAATTCCTGCAGTTCCGCATATAACTGATGCAGGGGCAATCCCATGACATTGAAATACGATCCTTCGATGCGTTCGATTCCGACAAACCCGATCCATTCCTGTACGCCATACGCGCCGGCCTTGTCGTACGGACAATAGTGGTCGAGGTAGAAGTCGATTTCGGCGGCGGAGAGAGGTCGGAAAAAGACCGTCGTACGCGCCGTAAAAGTACGGACGACGGCGGTTGTCCGCAGGCATACTCCCGTCAATACGTCGTGGCGGTTGTCCGACAGCAGTTGCAACATGCGGCGTGCACCGGCTTTGTCGGCGGGCTTGCCAAGCAATTGCCCCCGGCAAATAACCACCGTATCGGCGGTAATCAGCGTCTCGCCGGGCGTCAACGGGCGGAAAGCGGCGGACTTCAGGCGGGCTAAATATTCCGGCGCTTCTTCCGGCGAGATAGCTGCAGGTATGATTTCGTCGACCTCGCCGGTCAGTTCTACCTTAAAAGGGATGTCCAAACCTTCCATCAATTGCCGGCGGCGCGGCGATCCTGAAGCCAGAATTAGAGTGATGCCGGCCGCTTGCAGGGCATCGGGCAGGGCGATAGAATTAAAACTGTTCATCAATAAGGTAACGATTGCGGTCGTTGCCGGTGCGTGAAACCAACTCAGCGACGAATCCCGATAAGAACAATTGAATCCCGATGACCAGCGTTACCAGCGCCAGATAAAACAGCGGCTGGTCGGTTACCGCACGAAATTCGTCGCCGCGACTTTGCGTAATCAACTTGGCAATAATCAGCCACAGCGTAATGACGCCACCGGCGAGAAACATTAACGTACCGGCTACGCCGAAAAAGTGCATAGGCTTTTTCGCGAACTTCCCTACCACCACGACGCTCAGCAAATCGAGAAAACCATTGATAAAACGCGACAGCCCGAACTTCGTAACGCCGTATTTCCGCGCCCGATGCTCTACGACTTGTTCGCCGATACGGTGAAAGCCGGCTTGTTTGGCCAATACCGGAATATAGCGATGCATTTCGCCATACACCTCAATACTTTTCACCACACTATTTCGATAGGCTTTGAGGCCGCAATTAAAGTCATGCAGGCGGATGCCCGTAACGACGCGGGCAGTAGCGTTAAACAACTTGCTCGGAAGGGTCTTCGACAGCGGATCGTACCGTTTCTTTTTCCATCCGGAAACCACATCGAAATGCGCTTCGGTAATCTTCCGGTACAATACAGGGATTTCGTCCGGGCTATCTTGCAAATCCGCGTCCATCGTAATGACCACCTCCCCTTTGGCCGCCTCGAACCCGCAAAACAGCGCCGCCGATTTACCATAGTTGCGCCGAAACCGGATGCCGTGAATCGCAGGACGGGCGGCAGCCAGCGTCTCAATGACCGACCATGAGCGGTCGTTGCTGCCGTCGTCTACAAAAATAATTTCAAACGAATACGAATGATTACGCATCACGCGGTCAATCCATTCTACCAGTTCGGGAAGCGATTCTTCCTCGTTGAATAGCGGTATAACAATTGAAATATCCATCATTCAATATAATTCAATATAATTAAAAAGAAAAGGGCGACACCCTGTGTTTGACAAAATGCCCGATAATAAGAGAATATATCAGTCCTACCAATGTATAATAAAACAGGCAAACTATAAAAACAACATACGGAATATACGAACGAAAACCCTCCACTGCCTCCACCAGTTCCGGCATATTCATCTGTTCGTACACCTGCATCATATTCGTCAGCATAAGTTCTGTTAATTCGGGCTGAATAACGGTAATTTGCAGGAAATATACCACCCCGATAATAAACGCCGAAAAGATTGCCGTCAACATACCGTATCCGATGGCGTTGCCATACGTGAATACCTCTGACCGCGCCGACTGCCGCTTCATCAGATACCAGAATAACCCGATGGTAATACCTAATTTAGCGATCTGTAAAACGACCGTAATCCAGAAATCGGACGGGGCAAGAAATATAAAAATCACTGTCGCAGCCCCTAAAATCAGCCCGTCGCGAGCGGCATTTTGAATGAATACATTTCTCATACTCCAAAATTGCTCTTTCGTTGAATAAATGCCGACGTAATGAGGGAAATAACCCCGCCCATGAGAATCGAAACGAAGAACGAACCGAGCATACTGAGACCGGCCAATTTCTTGGTAGCTTCCATAATCATGTTGATCTGATGGTCGGGAATCCCTTTTGCAATCAGCGAATCTTCCAGTATAGCCAATGTCTTTTCCATGTACGACGGTTCGATGACCTGTGTCAACAGCAAACTAAAAAGACCCGAAACCAGCGTGTACACAACAACTGCCACGAGACTGAAACTGATTAGCGTCCCATAAGAAATAACCCCGCCTGTCTGCTTCCGATAAGCCAGCGCACCCCATACAAGCCCGCCGATAATGGCTACATAAGAGAGTAACGAAAATGCAAAATTTTGCCCATAGAATCCCAGCCGCCAATCGACCAGCGATAATATAATAAGCCCTAACCCAATAATGAACCCGTACGTAACGGCGCTCTGCCAAAATGAATTTTTCATGATAATACTGTTTTTTGTAAATAAATAAATCCGGCACAAAGATAGTATTTTAATTAGGAATTACGTGAGGCGTACCTGTGGGGGGGGGTGCATTTCAAATTGTCGCAATGACATTTGCAAAAATCATGAAATCGAACGGAAAACAGGAAATCGCCGCGGCGAGCACCATAAAACCAAACGGAAAACAGGAAATCGCCACGGCGAGCACCATAAAACCAAACGGAAAACAGGAAATCGCCACGGCGAGCACCATAAAACCAAAAAAAAGGAAGACACACGCCCTGTCGCAAACAAAAAAAATGGGTGCATTTCAAATTGTCGCATCGTCTTTGCGAGGAGCCCCCACGCTACGCTCGGGGCAGACTCCGCGACGAAGCACGTCATTGCGAGGAGCGCAGCGACGAAGCAATCCAGAAAGGGCAAATGTGCTGGATTGCTTCGCTTCGCTCGCAATGACGACCGTTCCCCGTCATTGCGAGCGGCGAGGAACGAGCCGTGAAGCAATCCAGTGGATTTCCGGATTGCTTCACTCGTCGCCCGGTTTCATGTAT
>JAIRKX010000080.1 GCA_031259805.1 Prevotellaceae bacterium
CAAGCAGAGATTAATCAAATAAAAAATAAATTAAAATATGCGTCCCCAGTTTACAGATTTAGACTATACCCTCGCCCAACGCGGCGAGATTCCACAAAAATCGTGGAATACCCCGGAACAAATAACCGTAAAAAACCGCTATGATGCGGAAGACCTCGAAGGGATCGAACACCTGCACTACGCCGCCGGTCTGCCGCCATTCCTGCGCGGGCCGTACAGTACGATGTATGTGATGAGCCCCTGGACTATCCGCCAGTATGCCGGCTTCTCGACCGCCGAAGAGTCCAACGCCTTCTATCGCCGCAACCTCGCAGCCGGACAAAAAGGCTTGTCGGTAGCATTCGACCTGGCCACGCACCGCGGCTACGACGCCGACCATCCCCGTGTCGTTGGCGACGTGGGTAAAGCCGGCGTGAGCATCTGTAGCGTCGAAGATATGAAAGTGCTGTTCGATCAAATCCCGCTGAACAAAATGTCCGTCTCGATGACCATGAACGGCGCCGTGTTGCCCGTGCTGGCATTCTACATCGTCGCCGGACTGGAACAGGGCGCATCGCTCGAAGAACTAAGCGGCACGATCCAAAACGACATCCTCAAAGAGTTTATGGTGCGCAATACCTACATCTACCCGCCCGACTTCTCGATGCGTATTATCGGCGACATCTTTGCGTATACGGCGAGGAATATGCCGAAATTCAATTCCATCTCCATCTCCGGCTACCACATGCAGGAAGCCGGCGCTACGTGCGACATCGAGATGGCCTACACGCTGGCCGACGGGCTGGAGTACCTCCGCACCGGCGTCAAAGCCGGCATGAGCGTAGACCAGTTTGCTCCGCGACTCTCGTTCTTCTGGGCTATCGGGATGAACCATTTTATGGAAATTGCTAAAATGCGCGCAGCGCGCATGCTGTGGGCGAAGCTTGTCAAAATGTTTAACCCGCAAAACCCCAAATCTCTTTCGTTGCGCACCCACTCGCAGACGTCGGGCTGGAGTTTGACCGAGCAAGACCCGTTTAACAACGTGGCGCGCACCTGCATCGAAGCAATGGCCGCCGCGTTGGGACATACGCAGTCGCTCCACACCAACGCGCTGGACGAAGCCATTGCGCTGCCCACCGACTTTTCGGCGCGTATCGCCCGCAATACGCAAATTTATATTCAGGAAGAAACCTACATCACCAAATCGCTCGACCCGTGGGCCGGTTCGTACTACGTGGAAAAACTGACGCACGACATTGCATGCCGGGCATGGGAGCATATTCAAGAAGTGGAAAAATTAGGCGGCATGGCCAAGGCCATCGAAACAGGCATCCCCAAATTGCGCATCGAAGAAGCCGCAGCCCGCAAACAGGCAAGGATCGACTCGAACGCCGACACGATTGTAGGCCTCAACAAGTATCGCCTCGAAAAGGAAGACCCGATTGACATCCTCGACGTAGATAACACAAAAGTGCGCCAGTCGCAAATCGAACGGCTGACGCAAATGCGGGCGTCGCGCGACGAACCCCGCGTACAGGCCGCCCTGGAAGCGATTACCGACGCAGCGCACCACCAAACGGGCAACCTACTGGAACTGGCCGTCGAAGCCGCCAAAGCACGCGCCTCGCTCGGCGAAATATCCGATGCGTGCGAAAAAATAGCAGGACGTTATAAAGCTACCATACGTATGAACACCGGTGTCTACTCCGCAGAAGCGCAAAACAACAGCGATTTTCAGAAGGCCAAACAACTTGTCGCCGAATTTGCCAGAAAAGAAGGCCGCCAACCCCGCGTGATGATTGCCAAACTCGGTCAGGACGGCCATGACCGCGGCGCCAAAGTCGTCGCCACAGGCTACGCCGACGTCGGCTTCGACGTCGACATGGGGCCCCTCTTCCAGACGCCCGCCGAAGCCGCTAAACAAGCGGTCGAGAACGACGTCCACGTAGTCGGCGTATCCTCGCTGGCCGCAGGGCACAAAACACTCGTACCACAAATCATCGACGAACTGAAACAACTCGGACGCGAAGACATATTAGTCGTCGTCGGCGGCGTAATCCCCGCCCAGGACTACGACGCACTCTACAAAGCCGGCGCAGCCGCCATCTTCGGCCCCGGCACACCCGTATCGCTGGCCTCCATTAAAATGATGGAACTGCTGCTGATGCGCGGAGAGGCGTAAAACCCTCTGTGTACCTCTGTGCCCTCTGTGTAGTTTGGAAAAGGCTTGGGGCTGTATCACACAGAGGACACAGAGTCGCACAGAGAACCCTCGCGGCAGACAGTCCGGTATTTTTTCTATCTTTGTCAAAAATTGACTCACGATGACATCCAACCAATATTGTATTATTATGGCCGGCGGCACAGGCAGCCGCTTCTGGCCGATGAGCCGCGACGCCCGCCCCAAGCAGTTCTTGGATATCTTAGGCTCCGGAAAATCATTCCTGCAAGAAACATTTGCCCGCTTTGCGCACATCGTGCCCCCCGAAAACATCCTGATTGTAACAGGGAGCGCCTACGTCGACCCGGTACGGCAACAACTGCCGGACATCGACCCGTCGCAGATACTGGCCGAACCGCTGCGCCGCAACACCGCCCCGTGTATAGCCTATGCCGCATACCGGATTCGGGACGTCAACCCCCATGCGACGATGGTCGTTACTCCCGCCGACCACTACATCGCCAACGAGCAGGCCTTCTTACAGGTGATACAAAACGGCCTCAACTTTGCGGCCAACAACGACTCGTTGATCACGCTGGGCATTCAGCCGACGCGCCCCGAAATCAACTACGGCTACATTCAGTTTAACACCTCCGAACAGCAGGACTTCGGCACACAAAAAATATACCGCGTCAAAACATTCACCGAAAAACCCGACGCCGAACTGGCCAGGATATTCCTCCACAGCGGCGAGTTCCTGTGGAATTCGGGGATTTTCATGTGGAACCTCCACACCATCTGCCGGGCGCTCGAAACGCACCTCCCCGACGTCGCCGCCTTATTCGAAAAAGGCGCCGGCCTCTACCACACCCCCGACGAGGCCGCCTTCACTGCCGACGCCTACGCCGAATGCCGAAACATCTCGATCGACTACGGGGTCATGGAGAAGGCCGACAATGCGTACTGCTTCGTCGGACACTTCGGCTGGTCGGATCTGGGGACGTGGTACTCGCTCTACTCGCACAAGCGGAAAGACCCTTGCGGGAATGTGATCGACGCACCGGAAACCATGCTCTACGATGTGGCCGACACCGTCGTATTCTCCTGCAACAAGCAAAAACTGATTGTCCTGCGCGGGCTGGAAAACTACTTGGTGGTCGATACCGACGACGTCCTGCTCGTATGCCCCAACAACGACAGCGACGTCAAGGAAATCATCAAAGACGTACCGGTCAAAAAAGGAAGCCGCTACATGTAACGCATGCGGCACAAGGCCGGGAGCGGCCGTCCTCCCCTCCATCACCACCCCCCGCAGACGCGATTACGGTTCGATCATAAACGTCGCCGTCTTTTTCCCCTTATACTCGCCCTTGCCGCGAATCGTCACTTCGGCCATGCCCGGACGGACGTTATACCTGTAGGTAATCGTAAAGTCCCGCCCCAGCGCCAGCGCCACGCCCTGTTCGTCGTTCTCGACGACGTCGCGGTAATACACCGCGGGAACGACCGTAATGGGCCTGCCGGTGGCGGGTTGCGGCGCGATGGCCTCAATAATCGTATGACCGCCCGCGCCGAGGTCCTTTCGGGCATGGCGATGCAGCAGCTCCATAAACTCGTCGACATTGACGTTGAGGCGCGATATAAAACCGTCGAACGCTTCGGGCGCGTCGCTGAAGAGAGACGCCGCCGTGATGCGCTCGACCATCGGGTAGTAGGCAGCCTCGACGTCGCGCCGCGCCGCGCGCAGTTGCCCCTGCGGTTTTTGCGCTCTCTCGGACGACCGCAGGTCGAACAACTCGTCGAAAGCAGTCCGGGCGGCGGCCAGCTCGTCGACCCACGGCGTCAGCCCTATAAGCGCCGCTTTCGCGGAATACTCCGGACTGCGGAGGTCGGCAATCAGAAAGGTGAGAAAGGTGACGGACGACGAGTAGTTCTGCCGGCGAATATCGCCAAATGCCTTCACCCGATTGTAAAGGCTCGCCGCCGCCTCTTCGACGGCAGGATCGAAATGATGCGTAAAGGCGGCGACCATCTCGTATATCCCCGTCAGGCAACGGTCGATACGCCGGTCGGCTTCGGCGATTTGCACCGTATAGTCGCTCTTACGCATCCTGTTCAGCAGCGCCATCTCCCGCTTAAGCCGTTCGACAAAAACCGGATACTGCTCGCTCACAACCTCCTTCACTTGCGGCGACACATCAAGCAGCGCCCGAAAACGGATAAAGTACTGATCGTGTTCATGTGCACGTAATGCATGGAAATAAACAGTTTTAATCTTTTTCATCACTATTTGAAATAATATATTAATAAATTTCTATTTGCAACCTTCAGGGCATTGTCCCAATATTGGGATAATATCCCGAAACTTTCGGAACTTCGTCCCAATACTGGGATAATGCTTTGAATGTTTCAGCGCTTCGTCCCAATACCGGGATAATGATTCGAAATTTTCAGCGCTTAGTCCCAACATTGGGACAATGCTTCGAAACATTCATAACTTATTCCCAATATTGGGATACATTCCTGCAATATTCAATACAAAGATACCTATTATTTTTATATTTCCTGCATAAATCGACACTCGGGCTGACGGACGCCATGACCGCGAAGCTGCGGCAAGCAGGCCGCCTCTCGCTAAATGCAAGGACGCCAACACCATCTACATGCCGCTGCGGGCGTTATATAAAAGTCATGCTTTTAAAAAAATAATCCTTACCTTTGTAACCTGAAAAATCAACGACATGGAAGGAATAAGGAAAATAGCGGTCTTAATCGACGGCGACAACGCCGAAAACAAACTGATAAAGCAAATACTTAACGCAGTTGGTAAATACGGAAAGATAACCATCAAAAGGGTTTATGGCGATTTTTCCCTGCCGCACACCAGCGTACGCTGGTGCAGAGAAGTGTGCAACACCTACGCCATTCGTCCGGTACAAAAGTACTCCTATGCTTCAGGCAAAAACGCGATTGATACCGAACTGATCATTGATGCGATGGATATTCTGCACGCGCATTCGGTCGAAGGCTTCTGTATTGTGTCGAGCGACAGCGATTATACCGGCCTGGCAAGCCGTATCCGGGAAGAAGGCCTGTTTATTATGGGCGTCGGACGCCGACAGACGTCGGAGGCATTCGTCAAGGCATGCGAAATCTTTATTTTTATGGAAACCTTAGCGCCTGCCCAAATCGCACAGCCCGAACTGGCCGACCTCCCCCTGCCCGAACATATCGAAACCGCCACCCCGAAGCTGCCGGGCGTGAAGATTGTGGGAAAAATTGATCTGAGCCGTATCAACCCGGTGAAAAAAACAAATCACGACGCCATCGACCGGCAACTCGTCGACAAGGCTTTCAACCGAGCCGTCGACAAGGCGACGGGAATAGTCGTCCTGTCGCAGCTCAACCAAACATTGAAACAGATCGACTCTGCCTTCAACTACCGGCATTGGGGATTTAGCTCGTTCCGCCAGTTTTGCGAAAGCCTGTCGCCCGCATACCTCATAGTGTTGCGCGAAGACGGCACCATGTCATTGAAAAAAGCCGAGTAGCGGCCTGCAAAAGGGGAAAAACAAAAATCGCTAACAGCGGGTCTCAACTGTTAGCGATTCTTGCGGTGCCCGGAACAGGACTCGAACCTGCACATCCTGACGGACGCTAGTCCCTGAAACTAGTGCGTCTACCAATTCCGCCATCCGGGCAATACGTCATACGGTGTTTCGGGGCACAAAGGTAAATAAAAAATCTGAATTATACCGATGCACTGTACGTAAATTTTAGGGCCTTCCTTTTTTATGTAAATTTGTATTCATTTTAAATCATTAGCAATGAAAGTAGCATTAGTACAAATTCCACTTACGTGGGAAAATAAACAGGCAAACATCCGGCATTGCGAAGAGCAAATCCGGACGTTGCCAAACGACGTACATCTGGCCGTACTGCCGGAAATGTTTACAACCGGCTTTTCCATGCAAACCGAAACCTTCGCGGAAACCGAAGCCGGCCCCACGCTGCGGTGGATGCGCCGGACAGCGCGAGAGCGAGCGATAGCCCTCGCCGGGAGCGCAATCATCGAAGACGACGGGCGCTATTTTAACCGTTTGTTTTTTGTATTTCCCGATGGCGCTTACCAAACATACGATAAGCGGCATCTATTCTCCATGGGCGACGAACACAACCACTACGCCGCCGGCGCTCAACGGCTGATTGTAGACTACAACGGCTGGCGTATTTGCCCGATGATTTGCTACGACCTGCGGTTTCCCGTATGGAGCCGCAACTGCGGCTACGCCTACGACCTGCTGCTCTACGTCGCCAACTGGCCGGCAGCCCGTATCCACGCTTGGAACACACTGCTACAGGCGCGCGCCATCGAAAACCAATGCTACGTGGCAGGCGTCAACTGTGGTGGAAACGATAATACGGGCGTACGCTACGGCGCCCGGTCGCAGGTTGTCGACTTCAAGGGCCATGTCGTTTCCGTCGCTGCCGAATGCCGCAACGAGGCGTTAATTGCTACGCTGTCGCGGGAATATTTGGCCGCGTTCCGCAAAAAATTCCCTGCAGGAAACGACGCCGACAGCTATACGCTACTTGGCTAAAACGACGTACAAATTACCGTTATCCACACGCCCATCCCTGATTCCCCCGGCGCCGTGAGCCGCTACGACAGCCCGGCCATACCCCGAAGAGGCGTCCATCCCGTTGTCTTCAGGGGCGGACGCTCCTGTAGCGTCGCGACCTTTGATGACCGGTTGTCTTATGCACTATTGTGATTGCCCGTGCAACGGCTTACTGTTTGGTAGATGCCATCCATCATCCATCCTACATCATCCATCATACCTCATACATCATCCATCATACCTCATCCATCATCCATCATCCATCATACATCATCCATCATACATCGTTGCAGCGGCTTACTGTTTGGTAGATGCTTTCTTCATCAAACCGGCATTCGGCTTGCAGTTGGGCGATGCTGCCCTGTTCGATGAAGCGGTCGGGAATACCGAGACGTACGACTTTTACGGGATAGCGGCGCGCGGTAAAAAATTCGGCTACGGCAGCGCCTAATCCGCCGATGACCGCGCCGTTTTCGACCGTAACGACCGTCCGGTAACATTGTCCGATTGTATCCAGTCTATTTTCATCAAGGGGTTTGAGGAAGCGCATGTCGTAGTGGGAAACGTGGACGTTTTCTTCCGCCAGTCTCCGGACGGCCGCCGCTGCCTGCTGCCCGGCGTCGCCGATGCTCAGCACGGCGATTTTGAGGCCTTCGTGTAATTGATTCGCTTTCCCGATGTCGACAGGGGCGAAGGCGGTGTGCCAATTTCGACCGGCGCCGCGTCCCCGCGGGTAGCGGATCATCGTCGGCCCCATGCCCGGCAGTTGGGCGGTGAAGAGCATGTTGCGCAGCTCAACCTCGTCTATCGGGGCGGCGATGGTCAGGTTGGGGATGCAGCGGAATGCGGCCATGTCGTAGGCGCCATGATGGGTGGCGCCGTCTTCGCCGACGAGCCCGCCGCGGTCGAGGCAAAAGACGACTTGCAGGTTTTGTAATGCGACGTCGTGAATTACCTGGTCGTAGGCACGCTGCATGAAGGATGAGTAGATGTTGCAGAAGGGCACCATCCCTGCGGCAGCCAGCCCCGCTGAAAAAGTGACGGCATGCTCTTCGGCAATGCCGACGTCGAATGTGCGTTCGGGCATTTGTTCCATCATGAGGTTGAGGGAGCAGCCGGTGGGCATGGCCGGGGTGATGCCGACAATCTTCGGGTTCTTCCGGGCCAGTTCGACGATTGTTTCGCCAAATACGTCTTGATAGCGCGATGTGCCGCCCTGCGGATGGCGTTTGCCGGTGGTGGGGTCGTATTTGCCGGGGGCGTGCCATTCGGTTTGGTTTTCTTCGGCCGGTTTGTAGCCTTTGCCTTTGGTGGTGATGACGTGTAGTACTTTCGGGCCTTCGATGTGTTTCAGGGCCTGGAGGGTTTTGGTGAGTTGCATTATGTCGTGGCCGTCGAGCGGTCCGAAGTAGCGGAAGCCGAGCGCTTCGAACAGGTTGCTTCGACGCAGGAGGGCTATTTTAGTTGTGCTTACAAAGTTTTGTACCGCCCGGCGTATGCAGTTATTCCCAAAAAGGTCCCATACTTTTCGTTTAAATCGGTTGTAGCGCGCAGAGGTCGTTATTTTGACCAGGTAGTTGTGGATGGCGCCTACGTTCCGGTCGATGGAAATGTTGTTGTCATTGAGAACGACCAGCAGGTTGGCTTTTGATGCGCCGGCATTGTTTAGTCCTTCGTAGGCGAGTCCGCCGGTTAGCGCGCCGTCGCCGATGATAGCCAGTGTTTGCTGAGCGACGCCTTGCAGTTTGGCTGCTTCGGCCATACCCAGCGCTGCCGATACGGATATCGATGCGTGTCCTCCGCCAAAGGCGTCGTATTCGCTTTCGCTTCGTTTTGGGAACCCGCTGATACCGCCGTAACAGCGATTGGTGGAAAAGGTTTCGCGGCGTCCGGTCAGGATTTTATGAGCGTAGGCTTGATGGCCGACATCCCAGATCAGTTTATCGTGTGGCGTGTCGAAGACGTAATGCATGGCGACGGTCAGTTCGACGACGCCCAGACTGGCGCCCAGGTGTCCCGGGTTTTCCGAGCATTGGGCAATGATGTATTCGCGCAGTTCTGTCGATAGCGCGGGTAGCTGTGCCGGCGTTAGTTTCCGCAAGTCGTCCGGCGTGTGGATAGTGGAGAGCAATGAAGCCATTATTTTATGTTAAATGAGGTGCAAAATTACGGATTTTTGTTAAGAAGTTGTATTTTGTAAAAAAATTATTATTTTTGCAGGCGTTTTGTTTAAAGGTTATAATTAAAGAGCGAGTATATTGTTTCAAATATTAATTCATTTATGTTATGGTAGACCATTTAGAGGCTATTTTTTCGCGCGGTGCGCATAAGATGCATCGTTCGGCTATTCGGGAGTTGTTAAAGGTGGCAAATCTTCCTGATATTATTTCGTTCGCCGGCGGTTTTCCTGCGCCGGATCTGTTTCCTGTGGAGCAGTTGAAGGAGGTGGTGTCCGAGGTGCTGGAAAGGGAGAGCGGACGGGCGTTGCAGTATGGCGAGACGGCGGGTGATCCGCGTTTGCGTGAGATATTGGTGGAGCGTTATCGTCGCGACGGGGTGATGGTGGATGTGAAGAATGTGATGATTACTACTGCTTCGCAGCAGGGTATTGATTTGGTTTCGAAAATTTTTATTAATCCGGGAGATACGGTGATTTGCGGGTTGCCGTCGTATTTGGCGGCGTTGCAGTCGTTCGCGGCATATCAGGCGGAGATGGTGGGCGTTCGTCATGAGTCGTTGCTTGATGAGACTGTGCGGCGGTTGGTAGATGAGGGGCGCAAGCCGAAGTTTATTTATGCGATTCCCGATTTTCAGAATCCATCGGGGACGACGATGTCGTTTGCCGAGCGTCGGTTGACGTTGGATGTGGCGCATAAGTATGATGTGCTGGTTGTGGAGGACAGTCCTTATCGTGAGTTGCGGTTCGACGGAGAGGCGCAGCCGACGATGTTCCAAATGGACGGTACAGGTCAGGTGGTTTTAATTGGTACGTTTTCTAAGGTGTTTGTTCCCGGGTTCCGTCTGGGATGGATGTTGGCCGACGAGCAGATTATTAATAAGTGTGAGACGGCTAAGCAGGCGATGGATCTTTGTTCGCCGGTGTTCGACCAGAAGATTACGGCTTGTTTTTTTGACAAGGGATATTATGAGCCGAATTTGCGGAAGATTATTGCGGCTTATCGTGAGAAGCGCGATGGTATGTTGGCGGCGTTTGAGAAATATATGCCCGAAGGGGTGCGGTGGACGCATCCGGAGGGTGGTTTGTTTTTGTTTCTTACTCTTCCTGAGGAGTTGCATGCAAAGGATTTGTTTGATATTGCGATTAGGGAGAATGTGACGTTTGTTCTTGGGGAGTT
This sequence comes from Prevotellaceae bacterium, assembly GCA_031259805.1. GTDB lineage: Bacteria > Bacteroidota > Bacteroidia > Bacteroidales > UBA932 > JAIRKX01. The sequence continues at coordinate 10,122 of JAIRKX010000080.1, forward strand.
TTTTCATTGTGATGGTTCCGGCCAGAATACGTTGCGTCTTAATTTCTCGTACATGAGCAGGGAGAAGAATGAGGAGGGAGTACGGCGGCTGGCGTCGGCGATTCGTCGGCTGACGGGCAGTTAGTGGTTGGGCATTGCGGCTCTCGGGGCGAGGGGTTAGGAATTGTGGGTTCTTAATTCCTCGTTTGCTTTTTGGAGTTGTTGGAGGGCTTTTTTCAGGTTGGCACGTGGTGTGCCGATGTTGAGGCGCATGTGTCCGCTGCCTCCGGGGCCAAATGTTTCTCCGTCGTTGAGGGCGAGGCCGGCGCGGTGCACGAAGAGGTGGATGAGGTCTTGGTGGGAGAGGTGGAGGTTGCGGCAGTCGAGCCATACGAGGAAGGATGCTTGTGGTGGTATGACGTGGATGCCGGGGATGTGTCGGGTGATGTATTGGGTGGTGTATTGGGTGTTTTGTTCGAGGTATTTGATGAGTTCTTGTCGCCACTCCCATCCTTTGGTGTAGGCGGCTTCGGTGGCTATGGCTGCGAAGAGGTTGGGGGTGTACAGTTCGTTTGCTTTTAGCCATGTGTAGAATCGGGTGCGGATGGTTGGGTTGGGTACGACGGCGAAGGAGGCGACGATTCCGGGGATGTTGAATGTTTTGGAGGGAGCTGCGAAGGTGATGCTGTTTTGTGCGGCGGTGTCGGATGCGGTGGCAAAGGGTGTGTGTTGATGTCCGAATAGTGTCATGTCGGCGTGGATTTCGTCGGAGATGACGAGGGTGTGGTGTTTGGCGCAGAGGTGTGCAAGGGTGGCGAGGGTTTGGCGTGGCCAGACGGTTCCGCTTGGGTTGTGGGGGTTGGACAGGATGAGGGCTTTGGCGCCGAGGGTGAGCATTTGTTCGAGCTGGTCGAAGTCCATTTGGTAGCCGTCGGGGGTTGGTTTGAGGGGGTTGTGGATGACGGTTCGTCCGTTGTTTTGGGGTACTGTTTGGAATGGGGGGTATACGGGTGGTTGGATGATGATGTTGTCTCCGGGTTTTGTGAGTGTGTTTATGGCAAGGCCGATGCCTTTGACGATTCCTGGGATGTAGGTGATCCATTCGGGTTGGATATTCCAGTTATGGAGTTTTTTTTGCCATTGGATGATGGCGGGTCGGTATCCCGGGGATTCTTGTGTGTATCCGAATATGGGGTGTTCGATTCGTTTTTTGAGGGCTTGGATGATGAATGGGGGTGTTGCGAAGTCCATGTCGGCTACCCAGAGGGGTATGAGGTTGGGGTTGCCGTAGCGTGTTTTGAGGGCGTCGGTTTTGAGGGCGTTTGTTCCTCGCCGGTCTATGATTTCGTCGAAGTTGTAGGATTGCTGGGGGGTGCGGGTGTGGAAATGGGAGGGTTCGTTTGTCATGTTTGTGTTTGCGTTTGTGTTTTATTGGCCGATGTCGGCCATGAATTTTAGTCTTACCAGGCGGATTTCCTCTTCGGTGCAGTCGTTGCCGAGCGCTTGGATAGCGTCTTCGAGCGAGTCGGATTGGGCTTGGTGGTAGAAGTATTCGTAGATGTTGTCTATTTTGTCTTCGTCGATTGTTTGTTGGATGTAGTAGCTGATGGAGATTTTTGTACCGGATGCGACGATGGCTTCGATTTCGTCGAGGAGTTGCATCATGTCGAGTCCTTTTGAGGTGGCGAGGTCGTCGAGCATTATTTTGCGGTCGATGCTTTGGATGATGTGTACTTTGAGGCTGGATTTGTTGATGAGTGTTCGTACGAGTATTTCCTGTGGTCGTGTGATTTCTTTGTCGTCGACGTATTTTTTGATGATTGTGATGAATTCCTGTCCGAATTTTTTTGCTTTTCCTTCGCCTACGCCGTGGCAGTTTTTTAGTTCGTCGAGGGTGGTGGGGTATTGGATGCAGATATCTTCGAGGGTGGGGTCTTGGAAGATGGCGTAGGGGGGTATGTCGAGGCGGTGTGCGAGGTCGTGCAGTTGTGCTTTAAGGATGGTGAATAGTTCCTGGTCGAAGCTGCCGGTTGATTTTGTTGTTCCGGTGAATGGGTCGTTGTCGTTGTCGTCGGCGGGGTAGCTGTGGTCTTCGGGGAGCAGGATGGGATATGGTGATCGGAGGTATGTCAGTCCGATGTCGGTTATTTTGATGAGGCCGTAGTTTTCGATTTCTTTTTCTATGAAGTGGTGTATGAGGGCTTGCCGGATGATTGTTTGCCAGAATCGGGCTGGTTTTGCGGCTCCTCGTCCGAATTCGCGCAGTTCGTGGTGGTGGTATGATTTGATGAGGGATGTAAGTGTTCCGGTGATGATGTTTATGATGTGGTCGGTTTTGAATTTTTCGAGGAGTGCAGTAACGGTTTTGAGGAGTGTGATGAGGTCTTCTTGTGCTTGGAACATGGGTTTGGGGTGCAGGCAGTTGTCGCAGTTGTTGCAGTTGTCGTGCGGATATTGTTCGCCGAAGTAGTTGAGGAGGACTTTTCGGCGGCATGTTCCGGTTTCGGCGTATGTGACGGTTTCGAGGAGTAGTTGTTTTCCGATTTCCTGTTCGGCTAATGGTTTTCCCTGTATTAGTTTTTCGAGTTTTTGTATGTTTTTGTAGCTGTAGAATGCGATGCAGTGTCCTTCGCCGCCGTCTCGTCCTGCTCGTCCGGTTTCTTGGTAGTATCCTTCGAGGCTTTTTGGGGTGTCGTAGTGGATGACGAATCGTACGTCGGGTTTGTCGATTCCCATTCCGAATGCGATGGTGGCGACGATGACGTCGATGTCTTCCATGAGGAACATGTCCTGGTTTTTTGATCGTATGGCTTGGTCCAGTCCGGCGTGGTAGGGTAGCGCTTTGATATCGTTTATTTGCAGGATGTCGGCGAGTTGTTCTACTTTTTTTCGGTTTAGGCAGTATATTATTCCTGATTTTCCGGGGTTGTTTTTGATGTATTTGATTATTTCGCGTTCGGGGTTGTTTTTGGGTTTGATTTCATAGTATAGATTGGGTCTGTTGAAAGATGCTTTGTATAGTTTTGCTTGGAGCATTCCTAAGTTTTTCTGGATGTCGTTTTGTACTTTTGGTGTGGCGGTGGCTGTGAGTGCGACGATGGGGGCTGGTCCGATGTCGTTGATGATTGTTCTGAGGCGTCGGTATTCGGGTCGGAAGTCGTGTCCCCATTCGGATATGCAGTGGGCTTCGTCGATGGCGTAGAAGGAGATTTTTAGCTGTTTTAGGAGTTGGATGTTTTCTTCTTTGATGAGTGATTCGGGGGCGACGTAGAGTAGTTTTGTGGCGCCGTTTAGCAGGCTTTCGCGCACGTCGGTCAGTTGTTGTTTGTTGAGTGATGAGTTTAGGAAGTGGGCGATGTTGTTGTCGATGATGAATCCTCGGATGGCGTCGACTTGGTTTTTCATTAGTGCGATTAGTGGGGATACGATGATTGCGGTTCCGTCCATGATTAGGGCCGGGAGTTGGTAGCAGAGTGATTTTCCTCCGCCGGTGGGCATGAGTACAAAGGTGTCCCGTCCTGCGAGGATGTTGCGTATTACGGCTTCTTGTTGTCCTTTGAAGGTGTTGAAGCCGAAATGAGTTTTTAGTTGTTTGTATAAAAAATCATCTGGTTGCAGCATGGTTAAATATCGAGTTGTAATTAGAAAGTTAGTTCTTTTCGTTATCTTTGCAGTACTAAGTTACAACAAGTTTAAAATATATCCAAATTTATTTATGATGAGTGGTTCGGTAGATGTTCGGCAGATAGCTGTAGATAGTATTGTGAAGGAGGCAGATAGTATTAGGAAGCTGGCTTCTTTTATTGATGAAAATTTTATATGGGCGGTGGAGCTGCTTTATGGGATGTCGGGCAGGGTGGTTGTTTCCGGTATTGGGAAGAGTGCGATTATTGCCCAGAAGGTTGTTGCTACGTTTAATTCGACGGGTACTCCGGCGATTTTTATGCATGCGGGGGATGCTCTTCATGGGGATTTGGGTATGGTGCAGCCGGGGGATGTGGTATTGTGTTTGTCGAAGAGTGGGAATACGCCGGAGATAAAGGCGCTGGTTCCGTTGGTTCGTCAACGTGGGAATCGGTTGGTGGCTGTGGTATCGGATGGGTGTTCGTATTTGGCGGGGCAGGCGGATTGTGTGCTTCGTGCGACGGTTGATGAGGAGGCTTGTCCGTGGAATTTGGCTCCGACGTCGAGTACGACTGCGCAGTTGGTGATGGGTGATGCGCTGGCGATTTGTTTGATGTGTTTGCGTGGTTTTACGTCGGAGGATTTTGCTCGGGTGCATCCGGGCGGTTCGCTGGGTAAGCGGTTGTATTTGCGTGTGGGGGATTTGGTGGATCCGGCGCGGTGTCCGCAGGTATTGCCCGAGACGACGATTCATCGAACGATTATGACGATTTCGGAAAATCGGCTTGGGGCTACGGCGGTTGTCGATGGGCAGGGGGTAGTTGTCGGTATTATAACTGATGGTGATGTTCGTCGGATGATTGAGAGGAACAGGTGTTTCGACGGGTTGACTGCGAGGGATATTATGTGTGGCAATCCTAAGGTGATAGGGCCGGAGGTGCTGGCTGCTGTCGCGGTCGAAAAGATGGAGGCGAATGAGGTTTCCCAGCTTATTGTGATGTCTGAGGGTCGGTATGTCGGGATGGTGCATTTGCACGATATTCTTCGCGAGGGGGTTGCTTGAGGCGCTGGGGCGTGGGTGTTGTGTGGTTTGTGGCTTGTAATTTATAATTCAAAATTCAAAGAGATGGTGTTACGTTGTAAAGACTTAGTTAAGAAGTATGGTTCCCGGACGGTTGTCAAGGGTGTGTCTATAGAGGTTTGTCAGGGGGAGATTGTGGGGCTTCTTGGGCCTAATGGCGCAGGGAAGACGACGACGTTTTATATGCTGGTCGGGTTGATAAAGGCTAATAGCGGACAGATTTATTTAGACGATATGGATATTACTGAGGAGCCGATGTACCGGCGCGCTCAAAGCGGGCTTGGTTATTTGGCGCAGGAGGCGTCGGTGTTTCGTAAATTGTCGGTTGAGGATAATTTGCTGGCGGTGATGGAAACGAAGTGTAAGAGTAAGGAGGTTCGTTATAAGCGGTTGGAAGAATTGATCGATGAGTTCGGTCTGGAGCGTGTTCGTAAGAGTTACGGGATTCAGCTTTCGGGTGGGGAGCGTCGCCGGTGCGAAATAGCGCGCTGTTTGGCGATCGATCCGAGATTTATTTTGCTCGATGAGCCGTTTGCCGGTGTAGATCCGATCGCGGTGGAGGATATTCAAATGATCGTGTCGAGGTTGAGAGATAAAAATATCGGTATTATCATTACGGATCATAATGTGCACGAGACGCTGGCTATCACCGACCGCGCGTATATGCTTTTCGACGGGTCGATTCTTGAGAGTGGTACGGCGGAAGAGCTGGCTGCTAATCCTGAGGTGCGCCGGAAGTATCTTGGAGAGCATTTTGAGTTGCGACGGTGAACGGCGGCAGTGGGTAGTGGTGTTTCGTTAGGGTTAGTTATATGAAGAGAATAGGTATTCTTTCCGATACTCATCATTGTTTCGACGTTCCATTGCGTCGTTTTTTTTCTACTTCGGATGAGTTGTGGCACGCGGGCGATATCGGCGCTATCGGGCTGGCGGACGAAATATCGGCGTTTAAGCCGTTGCGCGCTGTGTATGGTAATATTGATGGCGGCGATGTGCGGGCGGTTTACCCGCGTTGCTTACGTTTTGCGGTGGAAGGGGTAGATGTGCTGATGATTCATATTGGCGGTTATCCCGGTCGGTATGCGCCGGAGGTGTTGCCTCTCTTGCGAAGTTGCCCGCCGAAACTTTTTGTTGCCGGACATTCGCATATTCTGAAGGTCGTCTACGATCCGGTATTTCAGTTGCTGCATATTAATCCCGGCGCCGCCGGCACTTACGGTTTTCATAAAGTACGTACTGCTGTGCGTCTGGTGATCGACGGTGGAGATATCCGAGATTTGGAGGTTTTGGAATTAGGGATTAGGGGTTAGGGATTCCTGTACGATTTACGGTAATTATGCGTTTTAGTTCATACGAAGATACTGCTGCTTATCTTTTCGGTCGGCTTCCAATGTACCAGCAGGTGGGGAAAATGGCGTATAAGGCGAGCCTGTCGACGCCGGAGGCTATTGATCGCTATTTCGGGCATCCTCATCGGGTGTTTCGTAGTGTTCATGTGGCGGGCACGAATGGCAAAGGTTCGGTGTCGCATATGCTGGCGGCTATTCTGCAGGAGGCCGGTTATCGGGTTGGATTGTATACGTCGCCTCATTTGAAGGATTTCCGTGAACGTATTAAGATCAACGGGGCGTGTATCTCCGAAGCCGCCGTGATGGACTTCGTGAATCGTTATTGGGTACAGTTGGAATCGGAGCAGGCGTCGTTCTTTGAGATGACAACGGCTATGGCATTCGATTATTTCGCACGTCAAAAGGCGGATGTGGCCATCGTGGAAACGGGTATGGGCGGACGGCTGGATGCTACCAACATCATCCGTCCCGCGCTTAGCATTATTACCAATATCGCTTTAGATCATACCGAGCATCTGGGCGACAGCCCGGCGTTGATTGCCCGCGAAAAAGCCGGCATTATCAAGCCGGCTACGCCGGTGGTCGTCGGGGAATGTGGCGGAGATACGTCAGCGGTGTTTGTCGAGGTCGCGCGGGCGCAACAGTCGCCGTTGTATTTTGCCGAGCGGGAGGTGTGCGTAGAGTTAGCATATGCCGGCAAGGATGGGCAGTCGTTTCGCTGCGTTTGCAGGCATTCGCCGGCGACGACGCGGGAGTTTACGCTCGACTTGCTCGGCGACTATCAGCAGGCTAATCTTCGCACGGTGTTGACGGCGATTGATTGCCTTCGTTACGCCGTCGCGCCGCCGTTCCGTATTCCGACCGAAGCTGTCCGGACGGCTTTGCGGCAAACCGCCCGTCTTACCGGTTTGCTGGGACGCTGGCAAGTACTTGCGGAACGTCCGTTGACGATCTGCGATACGGGACATAATGCGCATGGGCTGCGCCGTACCTTCGGGCAATTGACCGCCATCCCGCACCGGCAGTTGCATATTGTATTCGGCGTTATGGCCGATAAGGATTTGTCTCCTATTATTCCGCTGATGCCGCGCGAGGCGCGCTATTATTTTACGCAGGCTGCCATTCCGCGCGCACTCGAGGCCGACCGCTTAGCCGCCCGGTGTATAGCCGCCGGACTGTACGGCGAGCCTTTTGAGAGTGTCGACGAGGCGCTCGCTACCGCACGCCGGCATGCCGGTACGGATGACATTATATATATAGGTGGGAGCAGTTTTGTGGTGGCGGAGGTGGTATGACCTGCGTGGCTACCGGGGCCGACGCATCTACATTTAGTTGGAAATAGGAAAAGGAAATATCTTTCCTCCCTACTAAGGGGGAACGTCTCCTCCTACTAAGGGGGAACGTCTCCTCCTACTAAGGAGGAACGTCTCCTCCTACTAAGGGGGAACGTCTCCTCCTAC
>JAIRKX010000089.1 GCA_031259805.1 Prevotellaceae bacterium
GCTAACTATAGTACCTCGCCTCTACCATATCAATGGGCAGTCACAAGGCCTGATGGCGCCACACAAATACTGTACGGCTCGCCGGCTACCGTAACATTCTTGATGGCGGGAACATATACTATAGAGTTAGGGTATAGTAGTTGTTGGCCAACATCGGGGGCTTCCGTAACTTTTACCGCTACATCGTTATATTCATTATACCCCAATCCGGTAACAACAGGTATATTGAAGATTGTCATGGATAAAGGCAGTAGTCTGTCACATACCTGTCTGGCATACACTATACGGTCGGTAGCTACCGGTGCAATAGTATTGCAGGGCCAAGTCAATACTTCCCTGACAATATTATCCCAAATTAATGTCTCGTCGCTTTCTACCGGCTTGTATCTTGTGCAGTTAGCAACGTGTGGCACGCTTTTGCAGCCATCGACCCTTATTCAAACCGATGTAATCGTGATACCCTGAGCAATGAGCAGTGTCGCATTCTGAAAATGCGAATCCAGCGCTATCATTTTTCGATTCACGGGCGGCATGGCTGCCCGTGAATTGTTTTTTTTCGGGACGGACTATGGACCTTGAAGCAAAGATTACTTTATCAAACTACTCAAAATTTAAATGCGTCGCCCCTGCGTTCCACAAAATTTATTTGCTTACTTCAAAAAGAAGTACTACCTTTGCACACTTTTTGAAATTAAAATGAATTAAATTAATTAACACACACCAATCAATTGCTTCAAATTATGGCAGCGTATTTAACAAATGAAAAAAAGCAAGAGATTTTCGGACAGTACGGGAAGTCTAATACCGATACCGGTTCTCCAGAGAGTCAGGTCGCGTTATTTTCCTACCGTATCAATCATTTGACCGATCATCTGAGGAGAAACAAGAAGGATTTTAATACCCAGCGCGCGCTCCTCAAATTAGTCGGCAAACGGCGTCGCCTTCTGGATTACCTCAAGGAACGCAATATTGAACGATACAGGGAAATAATTAAGGCTTTAAGTCTTCGAAAATAAATGCAGTAAAAAGGCAATCGAATTGCCTTTTTACTTTTTACAAATGCTTGTAAATACTCTCCGGCAAGCGCATGTAAGATGAAAATAACAAACAAAACGACTCGTCGGGAGTCGCGGGGAGATATAAAAAAATGATGAATATTATAAAAAAGACCATCCCTCTGAGCGATGGCAGAGAAATCGAAATTGAAACCGGCAAACTGGCGAAACAAGCCGACGGCGCGGTTGTAGTGAAAATGGGCAAGACGATGTTGCTGGCAGCGGTTACCTCCGCCAAAGAAGCCAAAGAAGACGCCGACTTCATGCCCTTACAGGTAGAGTACAAGGAAAAGTATGCGGCGGCAGGCCGCTACCCCGGCGGGTTCCTCAAACGCGAAGGACGCCCGAACGATTCGGAGATTTTAGTCGCACGCCTTATCGACCGCGCCTTGCGGCCGTTATTTCCCGATGATTTCCATGCGGAAGTGTTTGTAACCGTAAATCTGATTTCGGCCGAAAGAGATATTATGCCCGATGCCCTGGCCGGACTGGCCGCGTCGGCAGCCCTTGCGGTGAGCGATATCCCGTTTGGCGGCCCGATTTCCGAAGTCCGCGTGGCGCGTGTCAACGGCGAACTGAAAATCAATCCGACGTATTCGGAAATGGAGAACGCCGACATTGATATTATTGTGGCCGCTACGTACGACAACATTATGATGGTCGAAGGCGAAATGAAGGAAGTGAGCGAGCGCGATATGCTCGAAGCCATCAAATTTGCGCATACCGAAATCAAAAAGCACTGCAAGGTGCAAATGGAAATGAGCGAAGAAGCCGGCAAAACCGAAAAGCGCGCCTACAGCCACGAAACGAATGACGAGGAACTGCGCGCCGCCGTTCGGGAATTTTGCTACGACAAATGCTACGCCATTGCCAAGTCCAATACCTCCAAACACGAGCGTACCGATGCGTTCGACGCGCTGAAGGAGGCCTTTTTGGAAACCATTCCCGAAGAAGAACGCGAAGAAAAGACGATTATGGTGAACCGCTATTATCATGCCATTGAAAAGGAAGCGATGCGCAACATGATTTTGGACGAAGGCGTTCGCCTCGATGGTCGCAACACTACGCAAATCCGCCCGATTTGGTGCGAAGTGGATTACCTGCCTGCCGCCCACGGTTCGGCTATCTTCACCCGCGGCGAGACGCAGTCGCTGACCACCGTTACGCTGGGCACTAAGTTAGACCAGAAAGAAATCGACGAAGTGTTGGTACAGGATACGCAACAATTCGTCTTGCATTATAATTTCCCGCCGTTCTCTACGGGCGAAGCGAGGCCTGCCCGCAGCACCAGCCGCCGCGAAATCGGACACGGCAACTTGGCGTTCCGCGCCTTAAAGCCGATGGTGCCGGTAGGCGAAGACAATCCATATGCGGTGCGGGTGGTGTCCGACATTCTGGAATCGAACGGTTCGTCGTCGATGGCTACCGTATGCGCCGGTACGCTGGCGCTGATGGACGCCGGCATTCAACTCAAGAAACCCGTGTCGGGTATCGCGATGGGATTGATTACCGACAAGTCGGAGAAAGGCGCACGGTATGCGATTCTGTCCGATATTCTCGGCGACGAAGATCATTTGGGCGATATGGACTTTAAGGTAACCGGTACAAAAGACGGTATCACCGCTACGCAAATGGATATTAAAGTAGATGGACTCCCATACGAAGTGCTGGAACAGGCGCTCGAACAGGCCAAGCAGGGACGGCTACACATCATGGGCGAAATGCTTAAGACCCTCGATGCCCCGCGTCCCGAATTGAAATCGCATGTGCCGCGCATCGCCCAGTTGGTTATTCCGAATGACTTTATCGGCGCGGTTATCGGTACGGGCGGCAAGGTGATTCAGGAAATCCAGAAGGTTACCGGCACGACCATCACCATTACCGAAGTAGAAAGCAAAGGCATTGTCGAAATATTCGGCGAATCGAAAGAAAGCCTCGATGCCGCCTACGAATGGATCAAAGGCATTGCGACCATCCCCGAAGTCGGCACGGTATATACCGGAAAGGTTACGTCTATTTTAGAATTTGGCGCATTCGTCGAAATATTGCCGGGCAAGGAAGGACTGTTGCACATCTCGGAAATGGCATGGAACAAAACCGCTAAAGTCGAAGATGTAGTCAATGTCGGCGACGAAGTAACCGTTAAATTGCTGGAAGTAGACGAACGTTCCGGCAAGTTGCGCCTGTCCATACGGGCGTTGCTCGACAAACCCGAAGGCTTTGTCGACCCCGAACGCCGGCCGCGCCCTGCCCGCAGCGGCAACAACGACCGCCGCGACGACCGCCGCGGACGAGATCGTGACCGCGACCGTGACAGGCGGAGAAGGTAACCGTATTCGTCGGAAGGCGCTTTGTAGTTAACTTTAAAAAAACCATATTGTATGAAAAAGATTTTCCCGATACTATTGTTGATGGCGGTTTTTTCCGCATGCCAGGGGCCAATGGGGCCGGAGGGGCCTCCGGGTGACTCCACCCAGTGGGCGGTTAGGACGATAACGGTGCATACCAATGAATGGATGTTATCCGGCCGTCCCAACGAATTGGGTTCTTATTATTACGCCGACAAGTCCATCCCGGAGTTGACCGCTTTCGTGTTTAACGAGGGCGCCGTTATCGGTTATATCCGAACCGGCGATAATGTAAAGAACATCCTGCCCTACGTATTACACAAAGGAGAAGTCGGCGCCACCGGAGAGTACCTCTGGACGCAAACCTATGATTTCGACTTCTCGCCCGGCGCTGTACGTTTCTACGTTACCTTCTCCGATTTTATGACCGGCAGCGCACGCCCCGGCACGGAGACATACGACATCGTATTGATCTGGTAAAAATCTTTGCCTGCAACGAACGCCGACAACATTTTTCATTGTTCATAGTTCTTAAAAAAACAAGCCGTCCGCCGAATGTATAACTCGACGGACGGCTTGTTTCTTGCAGAGGCACTGCGGTGAATAACCTGCCCGACGCTATGTTACGAATGATGATACTGTAAGCAGAATATTACGGAGAAACTCGCCATATTGCTGAGATAACACCCAGGTGAGTGGGGCGCACTTTCCGCACACACGGAAAACGCGCCACAAATTGGGAAACACTTTCCGCACACACGGAAAACGCGCCCCAAATTGGGAGACACTTTCCGCACACACGGAAAAC
>JAIRKX010000095.1 GCA_031259805.1 Prevotellaceae bacterium
TTTTTTTGGTTGATATTCAAAAAAATCATACCTTTGTCGGAGATTCAAAAAAGCCCTCCGACTTTTGATTAAAGGAGTGAATTATTTTTTGAAACTGCCATTGAAAAATAAATAAAATAACACACGATGAAGAAATTGTTTTTGATAGCTGTTTTAGCGCTGAGCCTGTCCGCCGCATGGCTGTCCCCCGCTGGCGGGGGTGTCCGTAGGACGGGGGTGGACTAAGAGTTGAAAGTTGAAAGTTGAAAGTTGAAAGTTGAAAGTTGAAAGTTGAAAGTTGAAAGTTGAAAGTTGAGAGTTGAAAGTTGAAAGTTGTTCTTAGTTCTTAGTTCTTAGTTCTTAGTTCTCAACTCTCAACTCATAACTCTTAGTTCTTAGTTCTTAACTCATTTCGGGCTGCGCCCTTGCCATGACGCGCTGCCCCGTAGGGGCATAATGTCGGTAGAAATGGCGGCGAACACACCTGCCCTCCGCGTGCCGTTAGGCACGCTATGTGTTGGCTCACATACCGTGCCTAACGGCACGGTGGGGTGGCGCCGGCATCCGTTTTCTACCGACAGGGCGTACCTAACGGCACGCTTCTTTATTCTCATATAGTTCTTAACTCTTAGTTCTTAGTTAAGTCCACCCCCGTCCTACGGACACCCCCGCCAGCGGGGGACAGCCGTGCGGAGGAATCTGTTCCTTGACGCAAGGCCGTGCAAAGCGCCCGGTGCAGGGAATTTTCTACCAACCAGTGAAAACGAATATATTTTAGATGCGTCAGCCCTACCCTACTAAGGTTGTTTGTTATTTAAATAAGGTGAGAATACGGTTTTCTGCAAAGAATACTTACCTATTGCATTTCTACTTCCAAAGAGGCAGGGTTCGTATACTTCGTCGACAATTTGTGTGAAATTCGTATGGAGTTCGTTAAAAATTCGTACTTTTGTTTATTATTTATTTGCGTAGACAATGGATGTTTTCTATATAGGTTCGGGGAGTTTGACGTTTGAGCAGTTGCAGTCTTTATTGTATAAGCCCTATCAACTGCGTCTGGCGGATGCGGCGCGGGCGCGTGTCGCGGCGTGCAGGGTATATCTTGATACTAAATCACAGGCGACCGATGCGCCTATTTACGGCGTAACAACCGGCTTCGGATCATTGCATAATAAAACTATTCGTCCTGAGGAGTTGGGGAAATTGCAGGAGAATTTGGTGATGTCGCATGCTTGTAGTGTGGGCGAGGTGGTGTCGCCGGAGATTATACGGTTGATGCTGTTGTTGAAGGCGCAGGCGCTGGCGTCGGGTTATAGCGGGGTGCAGGTGAGTACGGTCGAGCGTATTCTGGATTTTTATAATCATGGGATTGTACCTGTGGTATACGATTGCGGGTCGTTGGGCGCGAGCGGAGATTTGGCGCCGCTTGCGAATTTGTTTTTGCCTCTTATCGGGCAGGGCGAGGTGTTGTACGATGGGCGGAAGCAGTTTTCGGCGGCGGTGTTGTCGCAGCTCGGTTGGGGGCCTCAGCGGTTGCAGTCGAAGGAGGGGCTGGCGTTGCTAAATGGCACGCAGTTTATGAGCGCTTGCGGGGTTAGCGCGCTGTTTCGTGTTTTCCGTCTGCTTCGGCTGGCCGATATGATCGGGGCATTGTCGCTTGAGGCCTTTGATGGCCGTATCGAGCCGTTTGATTCGCGGCTTCATGATATACGCCCGCATCGGGGACAGGTGCAGACGGCGCAAGCCTTCCGTCGGTTGCTTGAGGGTAGCGAGTTGATTGCGCGGCGGAAGAATCATGTGCAAGATCCGTATTCGTTCCGCTGTATACCTCAGGTGCACGGCGCGGTGAAGGATTGCGCCGATTATGTGGCTAACGTGGTGCTGATTGAGATTAATTCTGTGACGGATAACCCGACTATTTTCGCCGATAGCGATGAGGTGATTTCGGGTGGTAATTTTCACGGTCAACCGCTGGCGCTGGCTTACGATTTTATGGCGATTGCACTGACGCAGTTAGGCAATATTTCGGAACGCCGCACGGCGCAACTGATTTGGGGATTGCGTGACTTGCCCGAATATCTGATTGCGCAGTCCGGCCTGAATTCCGGCTTTATGATTCCGCAGTATGTGGCGGCGGCGCTGGTGAATTTGAATAAGACGTACAGTCATCCGTCGTCGGTCGATTCTATTGTGTCGTCGAACGGGCAGGAAGATCATGTGAGCATGGGCGGCAATGCGGCAACCAAGTTGCTGAAGGTGATCGATAATGTAGAACGGATTTTAGCTATCGAATTGATGAATGCCGCGCAGGCTATCGAGTTCCGGCGTCCGGCAAAGACTTCTCCGGCGCTGGAAGAGTTGCTGGCGGGCTTCCGTCAAGAAGTGTCTTTCCTGTCGGAGGATCGCGTGATGTATATGGATATGCAAAAGGCGACGGAGTTTATCAGGCGGGTGGATCTTGGATCTTGGATTTTAGATAAAGTAAATGAAAAATGATAACAGTGGGAAGAACAAAAATTGTGGCTCTTTTGAAGAGCGGCGTTATCGGAGGGGAAGTTACCGTTAAAGGATGGGTGCGCACTAAACGTGGAAACAAAAACGTTGCATTCATAGCGCTTAACGACGGCTCTACGATACATAGTATCCAACTGGTCGTGGATGTGGCATTGTTTGCCGAAGAGTTGTTGAAGCGTATTTCGACAGGCGTCTGCTTGCGTGCGACCGGACGGCTGGTCGCATCCCAGGGCAGCGGCCAGTCGGTGGAAATACAGGTGCGGGAGTTGGAAATCTACGGTATGGCCGACGACTATCCGCTGCAAAAGAAAGGTCATACGCTGGAGTTCCTGCGGGAGATAGCGCACCTTCGCCCGCGGACGAATACGTTCGGTGCGGTATTGCGTATCCGCCATGCGATGGCGTATGCGATTCATCATTATTTCAACGAGCTTGGTTTTGTATGCTTGCATACGCCGCTGATTACGGCCTCCGACGCCGAGGGCGCTGGGGCTATGTTTCAGGTTACGACGCTCGATCTTCAAAATCCGCCGCGCAACGAACGGCAGGAGATTGATTTTACGCAGGACTTTTTCGGTCGTCCCACCTGCCTGACCGTAAGCGGTCAGCTCGAAGGCGAATTGGGCGCACTGGCGCTGGGGGAGGTCTATACGTTCGGCCCGACATTCCGCGCCGAAAACAGTAATACGCCGCGCCATCTGGCCGAGTTCTGGATGATCGAACCCGAAATGGCGTTCTACGATATCACCGACAATATGAACCTCGCCGAAGACTTTATCAAATACCTGATACGATACGCACTCGATCGTTGCGCCGACGATCTGCAATTTCTGAATGACATGTACGACAATGGGCTTATCGAGCGGTTACGGGGCGTGGCGCAGACCGATTTTGTGCGCCTGACCTACACCGAAGGGATCGATATCCTCCTGCAATCAGGACAACCGTTTGAGTTCCCTGTGGCATGGGGCGTCGATTTGCAAAGCGAGCACGAACGCTATCTCGTCGAAAAGCATTTCCAAAAACCGGTCATCCTCACCGACTATCCGAAGGAAATAAAAGCTTTCTATATGAAACAAAATGCCGATGGCAAAACAGTCCGCGCAATGGACGTGCTGTTCCCTAAAATCGGGGAAATCATCGGCGGGTCGCAACGCGAGGAGAATTTGGAAAAATTGCAGGCACGTATCGCCGAAATGGGGATGAGCGACGAAAACCTGTGGTGGTATCTTGATACGCGCCGGTTCGGGACCGTCGAACATAGCGGCTTCGGCTTAGGCTTCGAGCGACTGCTATTGTTTGTGACCGGTATGGCCAATATCCGCGACGTCATCCCATTCCCCCGTACACCGAATAATGCGGAATTTTGAGAATTAGAAATTAGCTTACGATGATGAGAGATGAATGTAACGCGAATCGGAGCGCTCCTGCGAATATTGTAGCGGAGTTTAATATAACAGAACAACCCGTTCGGTTTGCGTTGGACAAAATAATAAAAATAGATATACAATGAAGAATACAGTACTGAAAAGCGGCTTGTTAAGTGTGGTCTGGATGGCGGTCGGGATGGCGGCAAACGGACAAAACCAGCCGCCGACATTCGTGAAATTTATGCGCGGAGGCGTAGAAATAACCGATTTGCATCTTGAGATGAAAGAGGGCGCAATGGATACCATCCAACTATTTGCGCAAGACCCCGACGGAGAACCAACCTATATCATGGCGACCCGTTTGCCGGATACATGGGCCTATTTTATGAACGACCTCTCCGCCGGCACTGCTACCCTCGTGCTTGCCCCCGACGACGATGCGCAAGGCGACTACGAAATGAACTTCGCAACGTTCGACAGCGATCTGTCGCTCGCGCCGGCGACGGCTACGATCGCTATGCACATCATCGACCGCAATGCGCTTACGCCGGAAGATACGAAGGTCGTCATCGTCAATTATCCGAATCCCGTAACCACGACTACGACGCTGGAGTTTGTCGTTCCGGTCGCCGGATATACGACGCTGAAAATTTATACCCAGACCGGGCGCGAAGTGTTGTCGGTCGTTGATGCGTCGATGGCGGCCAAGCGGTATTTCCGCAAGGTAAATATGTCGACATATCCGGCAGGCACCTACGTCTATCATCTGGAAGTAAAAGGCGTCGGCAGTGCGTCGGGACGCCTGATAAAATTGTAATCATCGTTTATAGTAATCATCGTTTATAGCATATTATCGTTATGAATAAAAAAGCGTTTATACTCCTTGTTGCCGCCGCCAGCATCCTTTGGCCGGCAGCGCCCGTGTGGGCACAATTCGCCAATCAGGCGCTTCTGGAAATTATTACGCCCGACGCCCGTTCGGCAGGTATGGCCGACATCGGCTCCGCCACCACGCCCGATGTGTTTTCACAACATTGGAACGTGGCTAAGTACGCCTTTGCCGTCGATACGGGTGCGGCAGGTCTGTCGTATACGCCGTGGATGGGTACGACAAATAATTATGCGTCGCATTTGGCGTATGTGGCCGGCTACTACAAATTCGGCAAGCATGTCGTCAGCGCCAGCGTGCGTTATATGACCGACGGCGAGAGCGAGTATAGAGATGCGGGAGGACAGATGTACGGGTCGTCGGCGCCGGCGCAGTTTTCGATTGATGCCGGCTATTCGCACCCGTTGGGGAAGTACTTTTCGGTGGGGGCTGTTGTCCGTTACCTGTCGCTGCCACAATTTGTGGAGACCGGTGAAGGCCGGTATTCCGACGGGCGCACCGGCGCTTTTGCCGCCGACTTGGGAGTGTATTTCCGGTATCCGTCCCTTGCCAGAAATGAGTTTGCCTTAGGTCTGACCGTAAAAAATATGGGAAGCAAGGTCGAATTTTCCGACGGCAACAAGCAATTCCTGCCGATGACCATGTACTTAGGCAGTCGCTATGCGTGCTTCTTTGCCGAAAAACACGGACTGGCGTTTGCAGTCGAAATAAACAAACCGCTCGTGCCCGAAGACCAAACAAAAAGTCTGTTCGGCGGGTTGTTCAATTCGTTTGAGAATAATATTAAGGAATGGGGGATTTCGTTAGGCGCGGAATATTCTTACACCGAACATGCGTTCCTGCGCACGGGTTATCATTTCGGCAGCGCCGAGTATCTGTACGCCGCAGGCTCTTACGTATCGGTCGGCGCAGGCATGATGTGGCATCGCCTTACGCTGGATCTCTCGTACCAGCTAAATACAAGCGGCGTAAGGTCGACCTCCAACATCATACGCGCCTCGCTGCAGTACGGATTTTAGATGCCGGATCATGGCCAATAGTTCCCATTGCCCTCTCCTCTGCAGGTACGCTTCATGTCAATAGTCCATTATGCAAACACCTCATTCCACCACCGGATATACGCCTGCCGCCTCTCCGTCGAGCGCCAAAGCGGTGATCGGTATGGCTGCCGACCATGCCGGCGTAACGCTGAAGGCGTTCTTAAAGGCATGGCTCGAAACGCAAGGGTATGCTGTGCGCGATTTTGGCACATATACCGCCAACCGCGTCGACTATCCCGACTATGCCCGTCTGCTGGCCGAAGCCCTGCTGCGCGGAGAAGTTGACATCGGAATCTCCATCTGCGGCACAGGCAACGGAATAAGCATGGCGCTCAACCGCTATCGCGGCATCCGCGCCGCCCTCTGCTGGACACCGAAAATTGCCCAACTGGCGCGGGCGCACAACAATGCCAATACCTGCTCGCTACCGGCGCGCTTTATCACCACCGATACGGCACAAGCTGTCGTCGAAGCATTCCTCGCCACCGCATTTGAAGGCGGAAGACACCAACAAAGAATAGAGAAAACGGACGCTTTACCTTTTACCCCTCGCGGCCACCGCAAAATCATTCGCAGGATAATCGCCGCCTGTCGCGCCCTTGTACCCGGACGGCACGCCTAACTCTCGCCGTACATCAAATTACACCCGCGCAAATCGCTTTGCTCGCAGCGACCGGTAATTTCAAACGCGCCGTCGTCGTGCCGCCGGCCCAGATCTTGCGTTTCAATAAAGGCGCAGGAATAGATATTAGCCAAATCAATGATATTGATGCCTCCGATAACGCCGTCGGGCGCGGGGGCGAAGGGATCGTAGCGGTCGCGGATACGTACCTGCATCCACGGCGGGGAGTAAAAAAGACCGTCGCCGGCAGAGTAGGCCTGCGAAAGCAACTCCGTCATCCCGTATTCCGAATGAATTTTATGCACGCCGAACCCCCTGCATAGCCGTCGATGCAGTTCGTCGCGCGGGAGTTCGTCCCGTTGGCCTTTCATGCCGCCGGTTTCCATCACCGTCAACGTCGGGAAATCGCGCGGATATTGTTCGGCAAAATCGAGCAGCGCATACGTTACGCCGATGAGCAACACACGTTGCCCCCCTTGTTGGAGCGTACACAACTGCCGGTGCAGCGCCGCAAAGTCGTGCATAAAAAAACCGTTGCCGGGGCGTCCGCTTTGCCGCATCAGATGCTCGACCATATAGACCAGCGACGAGCCTTGCCGCTCAAGGTACGAGGGCAGCAGCGCCAGTATCGTATAATCGGACAGGGGGCCGTAACGCTGCGTAAAACCGTCCGAAAAGCTGCGACGATACACCTGCAGGTCGAACACATGATGCTGCGACGGCTGCGCACCGGTCGTTCCGCTGCTGCTAAACACCGCCTGCGCCGCGCCCGACGCCCCGCTTACGACCGTATGTGTTTTAAAAAAGGAAATCGGAAGGAACGGAATCTGGTGGGAGTTGTCTACGTGCGACGGATGCAGGTCGAGCAAATCCATGTAAGTTCGATACACCGCACAGTGCATGGCCTGCCGGCGGAACACCGCCATGCAGCGCCGCTCAAACGCCTCCGGTGTACGGATGGCAAACAAATCGTCGATGAGCCCGTCGTGCATCGTTATTCCGCTTCGTCGGGCGCCACGCCGAATTTATAGACGCATGTATGCGTATACACGTCGCCCGGATCGAGGCGGGTCGAGGGGAACTGGGGATGATTGGGACTGTCGGGGAAATGCTGCGTTTCGAGCGCAAACGCTTCGCGGAAGCCGATCGGACGACCGTATTTACCGTTGGTTTTACCGTCGAAGAAATTACCGCTGTAGAACTGCAGCCCTGGCTGGTCGGTATAAACCTCCAGCGTCCGACCGCTAACGGGTTCATAGACGGTAGCCGCTAAGAGCACGCGGCCGTCTGTCCGCCATTGCACATCGGGTGTAATGGCGTGCGTCAGCACCCAGTTATGATCGTACCCCCGTCCGTTTTTCAGTTGCGGATGGTCGTCGTCGATCCGGTCGCCGATGCGGATAGGCGTAAAGAAATCGAACGGAGTGCTGTCCACCGGCATGATGCGGCCGGTAGGGATCAGCACACTGTCGACCGGCGTTATTGCGGCGGAGTTAATCGTCAGCAGATGGTCGGTGATAGGGCCGTTGCCCTCGCCCTTAAGATTAAAGAACGCATGATTCGAGAGGTTGACCACCGTCGGCTTGTCGGTTTCCGCGCGATAGGTAATCTCGAACGCATTCTCGGCGGTCAACGCATAGCGTACCGAAATACGCAACGTGCCGGGAAAACCGTCGGCGCCGTCGGGCGACACACAGGTAAACCGGATAGCGTTCTCCGTCACACTTTCCACATCCCACACGACCATATCAAGCCCTTTGAGGCCGCCGTGCAGGGTTTGGCCATTGTTATTCTGCGGCAGCCGGTATACGGCCCCGTCGAGCGTAAACATCCCGCCGGCAATCCGGTTGGCATATCGCCCGACCACCGGCCCCAGAAACCGTTCGCCCTCGTTGTGGATATACCGCTCGATGCACTCGTACCCTACCGCCACATCGTCGTACTTCCCGTACCGGTCGGCTGTCCATATCGACACCACACGCAGCCCGAAATTAGTAACCTGCACTATCAGCCCGTTGCCCGACGTCAGGGTATAAAGCGATACCGGTTTACCGGCCAACGTCGTATCGAAAGCAGCCCTGTCGAGCAGCAACACCTCCGGCCGGCTGCCGCTCTGCATACACCCCGCAAAAAGCGCACCGGCTACTAAAATGAATGAATAAAGAATATGTTTCATAAAAAATGGAATTTGAGGGACAAAGATACTACTTTTTACTGTTTTTGCGCGTAGATTCGAACTAAGAACTATGCATGCCGCCGTCACTGTCTGAACTTTGATTCGTGTGATTCTTGTGATTTCTTTGATGGCCTGCGGCGCAGTTAAGAACTAAGAATTTTCAACTTTCAACTGTTCCGTCATTCCGACCGGAGTGCGCGAGGAACGAGCGCACGCAGCGGAGGAATCTCCGCACAACTATTGCCGTCGG